>CAYPYQ010000296.1:0-1897 GCA_964414735.1 uncultured Hydromonas sp. | reverse complement strand
CCTGTCAGCGTGCAAGAAACCTTCGGCGGCGTAGCGCGCAATTTGGCAGAGAATCTTGCCCGTCTCGGTGCGCCAACGCAGCTACTCACCGCGGTGGGGCAGGATGCCGCCGGACAACACCTGCTGCAAGCAATGCAGCAGCTCGGCGTGGACACCAGCGGCTGTCTGCAAGCGGCGGGCATGAGCAGCGGCACCTACACCGCAGTGCTCAACGACACCGGCGAAATGGTGCTGGCGCTGGCGCACATGGATGTGTGCGCGCGACAAACGCCCGAATGGCTGCAACAATGCGCGGTTCAGCGCAACGCAGCGGGCATGATCGTGGCGGATTTGAATTTACCTGCCGACAGTGTGGCGCAACTGATTCACGATGCGGCGCAGAGCACGATTCCGCTGATGATTGTTGCGGTGTCCGAACCCAAAATGACGAATTTACCTGTCGATTTACACGGCGTGGCGCTGCTGATTTTGAATCTCGGTGAGTTGCAAACGCGCGTCGCGCGTCCGTTGAACACAGAGGATGAGATTGCTGCCGCTTGCCGCGAGGTGCAAATGCAAGGTGCGCGCAACGTCATGGTCACACGCGGTGCGCAAGGCATCTGGTACACCGATGGCGAGCATATTCGACACCTCGCCGCGCCGTCGGTCAAGGTGCGCGACGTCACCGGCGCGGGTGATGCGTTTTCCTCCGCCGTGTGCTGGTCGCTGTATCACGCGCCGGATGATTTGGCTGTGGCCGCGCGACGTGGCGTGGCTTTGTCCGCCCGCACCGTGCAATCCGAGCAAAGCGTACTACCCGATTTACATGCGGATTTACTCGAATCCGTTGATTAATATAAAGGAACTCACACATGGAACAATTTTTGGTCTACTCCGACGAAGTGCTCGCCGCGCGTGCCGCAGGCAAACCGATCGTGGCGCTCGAATCCACCATCATTTCGCATGGTATGCCCTACCCGCAAAACGTGCAAACTGCACGCGAAGTCGAGCAAATCATCCGTGATGGCGGCGCGGTGCCAGCGACCATCGCCATCATCGAAGGCAAAATTTGCGTTGGCTTGTCGGATGCGCAACTGGAACAATTGAGCCATACCGAGGGCGTACTCAAAGTCAGTCGCCGCGATTTGCCGTATGTGTTGAGCCAGAAAAAACTCGGTGCGACCACCGTCGCCGCGACCATGATTTGCGCTGATTTGGCCGGTATTCGCGTGTTCGTCACCGGCGGCATTGGCGGCGTGCATCGCGGCGCAGAAAGTAGTTTTGATATTTCAGCCGATTTACAGGAGTTGGCACACACTTCGGTGGCGGTGGTTTGTGCGGGCGCAAAGTCGATTTTGGATTTACCTCTGACGCTGGAGTATTTGGAGACGCACGGCGTGCCGGTGGTCAGCGTCGGTCAAGCGCAGTTCCCCGCTTTTTTCACCCGAGACAGTGGTTTGAATGCCGATTTTCAGATTGATGATGCCGCATCCTTGGCGGCGTTTGTTGCGACCAAATGGCAGCTCGGTTTAAACGGCGGCGTGGTCGTTGCCAATCCCGTGCCAGAAGCCCATGCCATGCCGAAAGCGGAAATCGACGCGATGACCGAGCAGGCGCTGCGCGAAGCGGATGAGCAAGGGGTTTGTGGCAAAGCGGTGACGCCGTTCTTACTCGCACGCATCAAACAACTCACCGGCGGACGTAGCTTGGAGACCAATATTGCACTGGTGAAAAACAATGCGGTGCTCGGCGCGGAGTTGGCTGTAAAGTTGGCGACGTTGAAATAATCTAAAAACAGTTGATTTTTCTTCACAAAAACAATAAAGTACCCCTTGCATAATGCAAGGGGTATAAATGGAAAATACAGCTAACTCATCTACATTACTTTCTGTGGCGCAAGTCGCACAAACGTTAGGTT
>CAYPYQ010000295.1:0-2320 GCA_964414735.1 uncultured Hydromonas sp. | reverse complement strand
CGAGGTTCACCAAATGACGCGCCACATTAAACTCGTCAGAGATGCCATTACCGCCCAGCATATCACGCGCCAGACGCGCCACGTCCAGCGCTTTACCGCATGAATTGCGCTTCATCATCGAGGTGATTTCAACCGCCGCCGTGCCTTCTTCTTTCATGCGCCCTAGACGCAAACAACCTTGCAAGCCCAGCGTAATTTCCGTCTGCATATCGGCCAATTTCTTTTGAATCAACTGGTTAGCCGCCAACGGACGACCAAACTGCTGGCGATCGAGCACATATTGACGCGCGGTGTGCCAGCAATTGGTCGCCGCACCGAGTGCGCCCCAGGCAATGCCGTAGCGTGCTGAATTCAAGCAGGTGAACGGACCTTTCAGGCCGCGAATATCCGGAAATACATTTTCCGCTGGCACAAATACCTCATCCATCACGATTTCACCGGTGATCGAAGCACGCAGACCGACTTTGCCGTGAATCGCCGGTGCGGACAGGCCTTTCATGCCTTTTTCGAGCACAAAGCCACGAATCTCACCCGCATCATCCTTCGCCCAGACCACAAAAACATCGGCGATCGGCGAATTGGTAATCCACATTTTGCTACCACTGAGCGAGAAACCGCCATCCACCGCACGCGCACGGGTCAACATACCTGCTGGGTCAGAGCCGTGGTTCGGTTCGGTCAGACCAAAACAGCCGATCCATTCGCCAGAGGCCAGTTTCGGTAAATATTTTTGCTTTTGCGCCTCGGTACCAAAAGTCGCAATCGGCAACATCACCAAGGAGCTTTGCACGCTCATCATTGAGCGATAGCCCGAATCCACCTGCTCCACAGCATAGGCGATCAGACCATAGCACACGTCGTTCAAACCCGATCCGCCGTACTGCGGATCAATGGTCGCACCGAGCAGTCCCAATTCACCCATTTCCTTAAAAATCGTCGGATCGGTTTGCTCCTTACGGAACGCTTCGCGCACACGCGGTGCGAGCTTATCCTGCGCATACGCCGTTGCGGTATCGAGCACCATACGCTCCTCTTCGGACAGTTGCGCACGCAATAATAATGGATCGTCCCAGACAAATTGGGCTTTGGGGGTCGCGGTCATGTTTGCCTCGTTATATTTTAGTGATAGAGAAATAGAACTATAGATAATGCATCATCAACCAAACCGCCATCAAAATCAAGCACCATTTAGACCAGCAGGCGGGCAGCCATTCAGAAGCGCATTCAGCTAAATAACTGCACGTATTGCAACAACAGCTTTTCCACCCACGAACGAATATTCAACGGGTGATCAGCCACACGCTTTTCGGTTGCCAATTGAGCCGCAAAATCATGCAGCTTCAACAAAAAAGCGTGATCGTGTGTACGCGTTAATTGGCTCAAAGCCGCCATCTGCTGTGGATAATAGCGTGCTTGCCCACCGTTTTGCACCACCAGCCCCAAATCATAGATCAAGCGTTGCAACCATGTCATCAACACCGCCATATCAACGGTACGCTGCTCTTCCCCAGCCAGACGCGCTTTATTCGCATCGGCAATGTGTTTTTCAAACGCTGCTGCCGTACCCACCACATCCAGCTTTGACCCTTTGGCCAACGCCTGTATCCACTGATTTTGAATGGCGAAATAATCCGTATCGATCAACTCAGCCACACGCATCACCGCGCCATTTTCCTGCTGTAAGTAATTCGACCAATTCGGATTGGGTTTAATGGCATTCAAATACGCCAGTGCTTCGTCCGTCGTCGGCGCAGCTACATTGATGAGTTGACAACGGCTCACAATGGTCGGCAGTAATTGCCGCACATCGTGCGCCAGCAAAATAAACACCGTATTAGCTGGCGGCTCCTCCAGCGTTTTGAGCAACGCATTGGCCGCATTGCGATTGAGTTTGTGCGCCGGATACAGCACCACCACACGTTGGCCGCCGCGATGACTGGTTTGGTTGAACATATTGTCCAGTGCACGCACATCATCGATGGTGATTTCCTTGGAGGGTTTTTCAGGGCGCAGCTCTTCCACCGGATGCGCCATGTTCATGATGCTTGGACGCAGCACGCGTAAATCGGGATGACTAAATGCAGCCATCAAAGCACAACCCGCACACTCGCCACAAGCGTGCCGCGCCATCGTCGGCGTGTCGCACAATAAGCTCGCCGCCATCGCCTGCACCAATTGTTCGCCACCCGTATCCTCCGGAGCGATCAGCAAATACGCGTGTGCCGCACGCGCCGAATGATGGCGCTCAAACCATTGCTGAAAAATTGCCTGATGCCAACTCAATGGCTTTGAAACATTCTGCGTCATATCATCAATCTAA
>CAYPYQ010000294.1:0-1526 GCA_964414735.1 uncultured Hydromonas sp. | reverse complement strand
TTCTCCACTTGGGTCAGCTCAATGCTGGCGCTATTGCCCACTCCGTCAAACAGCTCACAGACATCGCCTACGCGCATGCGCAATACGGTCACGGCGTGGTGAAAAATTTCGTCCGGTAATGTGAGTTGATTTGAGCCGACGGAAACGGTAGGCCAAGGTGGTGGGTAGAAAAAACGTGAACGCATGGTTGGGGTGTTTAAAAAGTGATTGCTTGGCCGTCTGTGTCGCTCCGACGGGACGCTTCCAGCGGGATGACCGTATTTTAGCCCAAAGAACGGGGCGCATCTGTTAAAATACGCGGCTATTACACATTTATATGATGTGCCGTTTCATGACGATCCGACGATCCGAACGGGGCGCACCCACTGATACAGAAAGCGATTTATGTCTGCTCCATTATTGATTGAACTTTTGACCGAAGAATTGCCACCGAAAGCGTTGCAAAAACTCTCCGATGCGTTCGCAGCGGGCGTGCATGAAGGTTTGGTTAAAAACGGCTTGGCGGCCAAAGACAGTGCCGTGCATCCGTTTGCCACGCCGCGTCGTTTGGCGGTTTTGGTGGCGGGTGTGCGTGCGCAGGCCGATGACGTACAAAAGCGCGACAAAGTATTGCCGGTATCGGTTGGCTTGACTGCGGACGGTCAGGCCAGCCCATCTCTGGTGAAAAAACTCGCGGCGATGGGCTTTGCCGATAAAACGCCGGCAGATTTGGAAATCGAAAATGATGGCAAACAGGATATTTTCTACCTCAGCCACACGCAAAAAGGCGCTGCGCTCGCCGATGCGCTGCAAGGCATTTTGAGCGATGCGGCGGCAAAGTTGCCGATTCCGAAAGTCATGACCTACCAAATTCACGCCGGCACGACGGCGGAGCATGATGTGCAGTTCGTGCGTCCGGTGAAACGCCTGCTGGCATTGTACGGCGCGGATGTTTTGCCCGTTACTGCCTTTGGTGTCAAAGCCGATCGTGTGACCGACGGTCACCGTTTTTTAGGCAAAACCGCGATCAATATTCCGAATGCCCATGAATACGCGCACATCCTGCGCACCGAAGGCATAGTCGAGCCGGATTATAAAGTGCGTCGTGAAAGCATTTACGAGCAGTTGAAAAACAAAGCGGGCGCGTACCAAGTCATCATGCCCGAAGCGTTGTTAGACGAAGTTACCTCGCTCACCGAATATCCGGTGGTGTATAAGGCCGAGTTTGAAAAAGAATTCCTCGCCGTGCCGCAGGAATGCTTGATTCTGACCATGCAGACCAATCAAAAATACTTCGCCATGACCGACGAAAAAGGCGCATTGGTCAACGAATTTTTGGTTGTGTCCAACCTGTTGACCGATAATCCGATTGAGATCATCGAGGGTAACGCGCGTGTGGTGCGTCCGCGTCTGGCTGATGCGCAATTCTTCTTTGAACAAGATAAAAAACGCAGCTTGGACGACATGGTGGGCAAGTTGCAAAGCGTTGTGTACCACAACAAACTCGGCTCTCAAGGCGCGCGCGTGGCGCGTGTGCAGGCGATTGC
>CAYPYQ010000293.1:0-2575 GCA_964414735.1 uncultured Hydromonas sp. | reverse complement strand
TCTGCCCACCACGCGCGCGGAAATGGACGCGCTCGGCTGGGACTCGTGCGACATCATACTCGTCACCGGAGACGCCTACATCGACCACCCGAGCTTCGGCATGGCGCTGATCGGGCGACTGCTCGAAGCACAAGGCTTTCGCGTCGGCATCATCAGCCAACCCGACTGGCACAACAAACACGATTTTCAAAAACTCGGCGCACCGAATCTATTTTTCGGCGTCACCGCTGGCAACATGGACTCGATGGTCAACCGCTACACCTCCGACCGCAAACCGCGCTCAGACGATGCATATACGCCGAACGCCGAGCCGAACAAACGCCCCGACCGCGCCGTAAGCGTGTACGCGCAGCGTTGCCGCGAAGCCTATCCGGGCATCGGCGTGATGATCGGCAGCATCGAGGCCAGCCTGCGCCGTATCGCACATTTTGACTATTGGTCAAATAAAGTCCGCCCATCGGTGCTCATCAGCTCCAAAGCCGACATACTGCTGTTTGGTAACGCCGAACGCGCCCTCGTCGAAATCGCCCATCGTGTCGCACGTGGTGAAAAGCTCTCCGAAATCCGCGACGTGCGTGGTACGGCGTTTATCGTGCCACAGGGTTGGAAACCATCGGAGGAATGGACGGAAATTGACTCATCCACCGTCGACGCCCCGAATGCCACCGATAAAGCATTTTCCGCCGTTAACCCTTACTTGGACACCACACAGCCCACCGATGAGGGTGAAAACTGCGCCCAAAATGACGCTCCCAAAGAACAAACCATTAAACTGCTGAGCAAAGCCGAGCGCGTAGCCAAACGCGATCACGAGCGCCTGCACAGCGTGATTCGCATTCCCGCCTACGAAGCCGTCGCGCACGACCCTGTGCTGTACGCACACGCCTCACGCGTGTTGCACCTCGAGTCCAACCCGGGCAACGCTCGCGCACTGGTACAGCAGCATGGCGAACGCGATGTCTGGCTCAACGTTCAACCGATTCCACTCACCACCGAGGAAATGGACTTTGTGTACGGACTGCCCTACGCGCGCAATCCGCACCCGTCCTACGGCGACGCCAAAATCCCCGCGTGGGAAATGATCAAATACTCGGTCAACATTATGCGCGGCTGCTTCGGCGGCTGTACCTTCTGCTCCATCACCGAGCACGAAGGCCGCATCATCCAAAGCCGCTCACACGAATCCATCCTGCACGAAATCGAAGAAATCCGCGACAAAACCGACGGTTTTACCGGCCAAATTTCCGACCTCGGCGGGCCAACTGCAAACATGTACACCCTCGGCTGCAAAGACCCCGTGACCGAAGCGAGCTGTCGCAAACTCTCGTGCGTCTACCCCGATATTTGCAAAAACCTGAACACCAACCACGACAGCCTGATCGACCTGTACCGCAAGGCACGCGCCATCAAAGGCGTGAAGAAAATCAACATCCAATCCGGTTTACGCTACGACCTCGCGGTTGAGTCACCCGAATACATCAAAGAACTGGTCAAATACCACGTTGGTGGCTACCTCAAAATCGCGCCGGAGCACACCGAATCGGGGCCTTTGTCCAAAATGATGAAGCCCGAACTGCGCGCCTACAACCGATTCAAACAACTGTTTGAACAAGCCTCCAAAGAAGCCGGCAAAGAACAATACCTCATCCCGTACTTCATCGCCGCGCATCCGGGCACTTCGGATGAAGACATGATGAACCTCGCGCTGTGGCTCAAGAAAAACAACTTCCGCCTCGACCAAGTGCAGACCTTTTTACCGACGCCTATGGCCATGGCCTCCACCATGTGGCACACCCAGCGCAACCCGCTGGAGAAAATCTCACGCTCGGGTGAAAAAGTCGATATCGTCAAAGAAGAAAAACGCCGTCGCCTGCACAAAGCATTCCTACGCTATCACGACCCGAACAACTGGCCGATGATCCGCGACGCCCTGCACGCCATGGGACGCAGCGACTTGATCGGCTACTCCAAAGCCCACCTCATCCCGCCACGCCAACCGGCGAACATGACGCAAGCCACACAAAACATGGGCAAGCCAAACGCACGCACGGCACATCATCCGAGCAAACGTTTCCAAGATGCGCCAACAGCATCACGCACGCATCTGGCCGCCAAACCCAAAGCCAAGAAAAAACCGTTGAACAAACTAGCGCAGTTTAAATAAAACAAGGTGGAAAAATCCACCTCAGATTGCTGACAGGAAAAGCCACCAAATTCTGAATTTTCAACACAGTTTATAAAAGACACTGTCATTCCCGCGCAAGCGGGAATCTATGATTCCAATAAAAACAACAAATTAGATTTTTATCTGGATTCCCGCTTGCGCGAGAATGACAGAAGTTGAGCTGTGAAAGGACTTAGGCAACAACCTCAGCGGAAATATCCGCCTTGTTTTTTACCCCCTCGGATGCACCGCATCCCACTCATGCTGCATCTGCTTCGCCGTCTGCGTGCGCCCATCGTGACTCCAGCCCGGTGGCGCAAACACATAGCAAAAGCGTTGCCACGCGGTCAGATTCGGCATACGCACATCGTGCCAAATATTTTTCAGCTCATAAGTAAACAGCGCCCACGG
>CAYPYQ010000292.1:0-3995 GCA_964414735.1 uncultured Hydromonas sp. | reverse complement strand
ACGCTTTCGACAAGCCCTGAAAGAAGAATCCCCATTACAAATCGTCGGCGCCATCAACGCCAACCACGCCCTGCTCGCGCAGCAGGCCGGTTTTAAAGCCGTATACCTCTCCGGTGGCGGCGTGGCGGCGGGTTCACTCGGCGTACCTGATTTGGGCATTACGGGTTTGGAAGACGTATTGATTGACGCACGACGCATCACCGACATTTGCGATCTGCCTTTGCTGGTGGATGTGGATACCGGTTTTGGCCCGTCGGCGTTTAACGTCGCGCGTACCACCAAAAGCATGATCAAAGCGGGCGTTGCCGCCATGCACATCGAAGATCAAGTCGGCGCGAAACGCTGCGGTCATCGTCCGAACAAAGCGATCGTACCGGCAGACGAAATGATCGACCGCATCAAAGCGGCCGTGGATGCGCGTACCGATGAATCATTCTTCATCATGGCGCGTACCGATGCGATTGCCAACGAAGGTTTGGACGCCGCCATAGAGCGCGCACAAAAGTATATCGAAGCCGGTGCTGATGGCTTGTTCCCAGAGGCAGCCATCACGATCGAGATGTACGACGCCTTTGTCAAAGCATTGCCAAACGTACCTATTTTGGCCAATCTGACTGAATTCGGCCAAACGCCATTGTTCACCACTGACGAGTTGCAAAAAGTCGGTGTTGCCATGACTTTGTACCCACTGTCGGCCTTCCGCGCGGCGAACAAAGCAGCGTTGAACGTTTACAACAGCCTGCGTCAAAACGGCACGCAAGCTGGCGTGGTAGATACCATGCAAACGCGCATGGAGTTGTACGCCTCCATCGGCTACCAAGCGTACGAAGATAAGCTGGATTTATTCCTGAAAAAATAATTATTTGCTTAATTTTTACTTTTCTCTCTTTAACCCAACTTTCTGGAGACAATTATGAGCACCGAAACCAAAGCTGCAAAAGAAGCCGCAACCGGCGCATTCAAACCGAAAAAATCCGTCGCCCTCTCCGGCGTCGCCGCAGGTAGCACCGCATTGTGTACCGTGGGTCGTTCAGGCAATGACCTGAACTACCGTGGCTACGACATCATGGACTTGGCCACCAAGTGTGAATTTGAAGAAGTCGCACACTTATTGGTACACGGCACTTTGCCGACCAAAACCCAATTGGCCAACTACAAGGCAAAATTGCGCCGCATGCGTGGTATTCCACAAGCGGTCAAAGTCGCATTGGAACAATTGCCACCATCCGCTCATCCGATGGACGTGATGCGTACCGGCGTATCGGTTTTGGGCTGTGTCACCCCTGAAAAAGAAGACCACAACCACGCCGACGCACGCAGCATCGCGGACAAATTAATGGCATGCCACTCATCCATCCTGTTGTACTGGTACCACTTTGCGCACAATGGCAAACGCATCGACGTAGAAACCGATGACGACTCCATCGGCGGCCACTTCCTGACCCTGTTGCACGGTAAAAAATGCCCTGACTCATGGGTTAAAGCCATGCACATCTCATTGATTTTGTACGCAGAGCACGAATTCAATGCTTCAACCTTCGCTTCTCGCGTGGTTGCCGGTACAGGTTCAGATATGTACTCATCCATCTGTGCTGGTATCGGTGCATTGCGCGGTCCGAAACACGGCGGTGCGAACGAAGTCGCGTTTGAAATCCAACAACGCTACGATTCACCAGACGAAGCAGAAGCCGACATCCGCGAACGCGTAGAACGCAAAGAAGTCGTGATTGGTTTCGGTCACCCAGTTTACTCCATCGCCGATCCGCGCAACGTCGTAATCAAAAAAGTGGCGCACGACTTGGCGAAAGAGCAAGGCGACCTGCGCATGTACGACGTCGCAGAGCGTTTGGAAACCGTGATGTGGGAAATCAAAAAAATGTTCCCGAATCTCGACTGGTTCAGCGCGGTATCGTATAACCTGATGGGCGTACCGACTGCGATGTTTACCCCATTGTTCGTAGTAGCACGTACCGCAGGCTGGAGCGCACACGTGATCGAACAACGCATGGACAACAAGATCATTCGTCCAAGTGCGGTGTACACCGGTCCGGAAGATCTGAAATTCGTACCGATGAGCAAGCGTAAATAATTTATAGTTCAAGGTGATGGATAAATAGCCTCATTTACCCATCACCTATAACACATGCCATATCCCATCTAAGTAAGTCAAAAAATCTATAGCTATTTCTTTCGAGGAAACGGACATGAAAAAAATCTCAGTATTAAAAGTTTTTTTCCCCCTCTTGATATCAAGCAATGTAGTTGCTGGATCTCTGACAGAAAAAACTATTGATGATTTTATTCATGAACAACTAACAAGCACCGGAGCAGAAAAAGCAGCTCTTGGCAGTGGTGAAAGAGAAATTGCACCAAACGTGAAAAGTTACAGAATTCGTCAAGGAGGATACTTTGCATGGCCATTAATGTCGAAAGATGTTCAGCAAAAATTTATATCATGGTGTTCCAATAATTCTGGTGAAGTAATTCAATCCCAAACAAATGACGACAAAGTAGCGTTAGCAAACTTCATAACTTATTCTGCTGGTAGATGGGTTAACAAAAATAACTATGTTGTAGCGGCATGCAAAACCCCTGCAACTTCATACACAATACTCATTGAAGAGCGGACAATATGGGTAACCGGCGACATAGAAAGATTTTTTTATGTTTTCGATGGTGACTCAACAACGACTACAGCCATAAATCAAGGGAGAGCTTTGATTGAAAAAGCAAAAGAGAACGCAATATCACGAAAAAATTGCTTAGTAAAACAAAGAGCAAACGCTATTAGTCATCTCGCAATTGGAAATCGTTTACTTGACAATTCTCTCATTGTTGACAAGAAAAACTCTTTACTACAAATACAAGACAATAATAACCAAACGAAATGGATTCCTCTGTCAGAGCTTCAAGATTACCAATTATTTTCTCTAAAAAACTGTGATTGATTAGAACATGGAAATTTTCCGTATAAATGAAACATATTTTTAACCATTAAAGATACTATTATGAACACTCAATACCGCAAACCACTACCCAACAACAATGTTGATTTTTACGACACACAAGCCGCCGTTGACGCCATCAAACCCGGCGCATACGCCACCCTGCCATATACCAGTCGCGTGCTGGCCGAGCAACTGGTGCGCAAAGCCGCCGACAACGGTACCAATGCCGCCACTCTGACCACTTGGTTGAACCAATTGATCGAACGCAAACGCGAAGTCGATTTCCCGTGGTTCCCAGCACGCGTGGTCTGCCACGACATTCTCGGTCAAACCGCATTGGTAGACCTCGCCGGTCTGCGCGACGCGATCGCCGACCAAGGCGGCGATCCAGCCAAAGTCAATCCGGTGGTGCAAACGCAACTCATCGTTGACCACTCCTTAGCGGTGGAATGCGGTGGCTTTGACCCTGATGCCTTCCAGAAAAACCGCGACATCGAAGATCGCCGTAACGAAGACCGTTTCCACTTCATCGACTGGTGCGCGACCGCGTTTGAAAACGTCAACGTAATCCCAGCGGGTAACGGCATCATGCACCAAATCAACCTCGAAAAAATGTCACCGGTGATTCAAAATCGCAACGGCGTGGCCTACCCCGACACCTGCGTCGGCACCGACAGCCACACGCCGCATGTGGATGCGCTCGGCGTGATTGCGATTGGTGTCGGCGGCTTGGAAGCGGAAACCGTCATGCTGGGGCGTGCGTCCATGATGCGTTTGCCCGACATCGTCGGTGTGAAACTGACCGGCAAACGCCAACCCGGCATCACCGCGACCGACATCGTATTGGCATTGACCGAATTTTTGCGTCAACAGCGCGTGGTCGGTGCGTATGTCGAATTTTTCGGTGACGGCGCCGACAGCCTGTCCATCGGCGACCGTGCGACCATCTCCAATATGTGTCCTGAATACGGCGCAACCGCAGCCATGTTCTACATCGACCAGCAAACCATCGACTACCTGAAATTGACTGGTCGTGAGCCAGATCAA
>CAYPYQ010000291.1:0-3646 GCA_964414735.1 uncultured Hydromonas sp. | reverse complement strand
TGTCGTAATACACATGCGATTCGGGCGTGCGATCGAGCGCGGTGGTAAAGAGTGCTCGGGCGATGTGTAATTCGCCTTCGTAACGCTCGGAGCGAAAGAACATCGGGCTGCCGCAATGGTTGCAAAAGCCGCGTTGACTGTTGCCCATCGTTGGATTTTCAAACCAGCGCAAGGTATGCTGGGCATCGTCAATCTGTATCTGCGTGGCCTCAAATCCGACCCATGTGACAAAGGCTGCGCCGTGCGCGCGCTGGCAGCGGCTGCAGTGGCAATGCGCCATCCATTTGGACGGCAGTTGTGCGGTGAAACGCACAGCGCCGCACAAGCATTGTCCGTGTGCGGTGGTGGTAGGCATATGGAACCTGTGATTACGCCTGAATCAGGCGGGTGATGTCGTCGAATACCTGCGCGCGGTTGGCTTCGTTGAGAATCTCGTGGCGCGATTTAGGGTATTCGATTTGAGCAGTGGCTAAGCCGAGCTTTTGCAGACGCGGCAGTAATGCGCGAGGGCCTTTGCCCATTTGTGTGCACGGGTCGTCCGAACCCCAAGCCATCAGAATAGCGGTATTTTTATTAATTTTTGCCAATTCGCTGGTGCGAAATACATAACGCATGAAGTCAAACATCTCCACGTAGTAGCGCGGCGTGATGGACTGACCGCACATTGGGTCGTTGAGGTACGCGTCTATGTTGGCTTTGTCCAAACTGAGCCAGTCAAACTCGGTACGATTGGGTTTGAACTGGTGGTTGAATTGTTTGAACGAGGCCATGAATACCGACGGTTGGGTCGGGCGTAGTTGATTTTCCAGTTTCGCCAAGCGGTAGCCCACGCTGAGTAGCCATGCAGGATTGGTCGGGATGCCGGAGAGAATGATCTGACGCAGGTCACTGTGCGTCTGGGCGTAGCGCAGCGCGATGGTTGCACCCATGCTGTGGCCAAACAGGATATTTGGTAAATCGTTTTTGAATGAGGCGAAAAATTCCTCGATGTCGCTGAAAATTCGCTGTGCGCCATCGGTCGCTGGATCGCCAAAATCGCCCAGTTGCCCTGGTTTGAGGTATTGGCCATGACCGCGTAGATCGAATGTAATGATGTTACCACCATGCTGCGCCAGATGCTGGGCAAAGGCGTGGTAGCGCTTGCCATGTTCGCACATGCCATGCACCAGCACGATGTTAAATCGAGCGGTGCCTTGGGCAGGGAAAAAGTCGTGTGCGATCATGGCCGCGGTCGGTGTGACTGGATTTATTCAGGCTTTGGTACGTCTACTGGCGTTACTGGTGCGGGTTTCGATGTTTTTTTGCTGGTTTTCCAAAAGCTCCACATGCTCTCTTTATCCGGATCAAGTTTGCCAGTGGTGTTCGGGAAGTTGGTGTGCAGCACTTTGAGCGTGTCGTCGCGCATGTCGTTCATTTTCAGCGCATCGTATGAGTTGGCAATGATGATCAGCGCTGGTTCAACCGCAGGCGTGCCGTCGAAGTTTTGCAATACGCTTTGCGCGCGGTTGATCGCGGCCAGATAGGCTTTGCGCTCATAGTAGTAGCGCGCGACGTCCAGTTCCTGACGTGCTAAGTTATCCACCAATTCAATCATGCGCTTACGTGCATCCGGTGCATAGCGGCTGTTCGGGAATTTGGTTACCAAGGTTTTGAATGCGTCAAATGCTTCGGCAGCACCTTTTGGATCACGCGCACCGCTGGTATCGCGAGTAATCAGCGCTTTCAAAAAACCAGTGCTTTGGTTGTAATTGATGATCCCTTTGAGGTAGTACATGTAGTCCAGCTTCGGATGCGAACCGTTCAGCGTGATGAAGCGATCCGCCGCAGCGAGTGCTTTGGCCTTGTTTTCGTCTTTCCAGTAGACGTATGGCAGTTCCAATTGGGCTTGGGTGGCTTGCGCTGAAAACGGATATTGTGCAATCGTGGCTTCTAAGGCTTGCGCGGCACGGGTATAATCACCGGCAATCATTTGGTCGCGGCCTTCGTTATAGACTCGCTCCACGCTCCAGCCGGCAAATTCGTTTTTCTCTTTGGTGGCGCAGCCGGTCAGTAAGCTGAATGCGAGCGCAAACAAGGCCAGTAGGCGTGCAAATGAAAACATCGAATTTTTTTGGATAGATACAATCATGACAAAACCTTCTGTAGGTAAACGGGTAGATGAACAACAGTATAACGAGTTGAACAGCGATTTGGGTGACGATTATAGCGCATGGGATGAAGATGTGGCATTAAATCCCGCGAATTCCATCAATTTGGATCCCATCAAGCTCACCGTGGACGAATCAGCCAGTGGCAAGCGCTTAGATGCCGCACTGGCACTGCTATTGCCCGAATTTTCCCGCTCGCGCCTGCAAAAATGGCTCAAGGACGGGCTGGTCTCGTATAACGGGGCGGTCGAATTGTCCCCGCGGCGGATTGTATACACACATGATGTACTGAATGTGCAACCGCAACCCTCCGATGAAATGAAAGCGTACACGGCGCAGAATGTCCCGCTGGATGTGGTGTACGAGGATGACGACATACTGGTTATCAACAAACCGGCGGGGCTGGTCGTGCATCCGGGTAGTGGCAATTGGGACAATACTTTGCTCAACGGTCTGCTGTTCGCCTATCTCGACATCGGCCAAGTGCCGCGCGCGGGTATCGTGCATCGACTCGACAAAGAAACCTCCGGTCTGATGGTCGTGGCCAAAACCGTACAGGCACAGACCGATCTGGTGCGACAGTTACAAGCGCGTACGGTCAAACGCCGCTACCTTGCCATCGTGCAGGGTGAATTGGACGCATTCGGTACGATTGATGCAGGCATTGGTCGCAATCCGCAGGATCGGCTGAAAATGGCGGTGCTGGTCGGTCAAAGTGGCAAACCGGCGCGCACGTATTATCAGAGTCTCGGTTTTTGGCAATATTTACAAAAACCCTATTCCATCGTTGTCTGCCAGCTTGAAACGGGACGTACGCATCAAATTCGCGTGCATATGCAGCACGCGGGCTACCCGCTGGTCGGCGATCCGCTGTACGGTGAGAAACGCGGTGCGCGCAGCAGCATACTCAAAGGTGCGGCGGGCGAACTGGAGTTTAAACGCCAAGCATTGCATGCCTATCAGCTCGGCTTGGTGCATCCGCGTACCGGCGAATACATGAGCTGGCAATGTCCGCTGGCCGATGACATGGTGGATCTGCTCGCCGCGATGGGCGTGGCGCATCTGCCATTGCCTGAGCCGGAGATGGAAATGGAGGCTTTGAGCAATGCCTAATATCCCGACGATCTCAGCCGCAGCGAACATCATTCGTCCCGATTGGGATGCGCCGTCGCATGTGCGCGCGTTTACGACCACGCGTTTGACTGCCATTGAGGGGCAAATGGGTCAAAGTCTTGGCGTGTATGGCGATGCGCAAGGACAAAATGGTTTTAACGTGGCGACGCACGTCGGTGATGATCCAGCGGCGGTGTCACAGAATCGTCAATTATTGCATCGTATGCTACCGAGCGAACCGCTGTGGTTGAACCAAACGCACGGCGTTACCATTGCACGCATGGATGATGCTTGCGCTGAAGCCGATGCGGTACTGTTGACCGAACCGAATCAGGTCGGCGTGATTATGACGGCCGATTGTTTGCCGGTGCTGTTCACCACGCGCA
>CAYPYQ010000290.1:0-7879 GCA_964414735.1 uncultured Hydromonas sp. | reverse complement strand
GCTATTTGAGCTTTGGCTTGGCGATGTTTTTGGCATTTGGTTTGGCTTTTGAGGTGCCGGTTGTGGTCGTGGTGCTGGTCAAACTCGGCTTCGTGAGTATTCAACAGCTCAAAGACTGGCGCGCCTACATGATCGTCGGTGCGTTCGCCGTGTCCGCGCTGATCACACCGCCGGATGCGGTGTCCATGCTGCTGCTGGCTATTCCACTGTGCCTGTTGTATGAAGTGGGTATTGGGGCGGCGCGCTTTGCCGTGCCTAAAAATGAGGTGGACACGACTGATGCGGCATCAATAAAATCAAATTAAAACAGGTAAAAATAATGAGTACAGCACACGAATTTATTCGCTTTGCTTTGGCGCAGGACGTATTGCGTTTTGGCGAATTTAAAACCAAAGCAGGGCGTTTGTCGCCCTATTTTTTTAACGCCGGATTGTTTTATGACGGTGCGAGCTTGGCTCAACTGGCCAATGGTTACGCAGATGTATTGATCGAACGCATGGGACAAGGTTTTGCGTTTGACGCACTGTTTGGTCCGGCGTACAAGGGCATCACGTTGGCCTCATCCACCGCAATGGCGTTGGCGCAAAAAGGCCACAATGTGCCGTATGCGTACAATCGCAAAGAGGCGAAAGACCACGGTGAAGGCGGTGTTCTGGTCGGTGCGCCACTCGAAGGTAAGCGCGTGGTGATCGTCGATGATGTAATTTCGGCAGGTACGTCGGTGCGTGAATCGGTCGAAATGCTGCGTTCGGCGGGCGCAACGCCGGTGGCCGTATTGATCGCGCTCGATCGCATGGAAAAAAGTGGCAATGCAACGGAGATTGGCGATTTTTCTGCGGTTCAGGCGGTGGAAAAAGATTTCGGTATTCCGGTTTTTGCTATCGCGACGCTGCACGATCTGATGGCGTATTTAGACGCGCAATCTGCGCCTGAGCTGGTGCAGTATCAAGCGGCAGTGAAAGCCTATCGCGAACGTTACGGCGTTTAATTAGCGCTTAAATCATCGCATCCGGTGTGAGGACGCACAGCGCGCTTTCACGTGCCGGTAGCCAGCCATACAGGGCATTGCCCAGCAAAATACGCTCGGCGCGACGCAGATCATGGATGGTCAGTATGCGCTCTTGCGGTTTCAGACTGGTATCGCTCAATGCCAATGTGCGTGCCACGCTGGGTAGCACGCCACAACGCAAAGGTGGTGTGTACCACGTGCCGTCAAGCTTCACTAAAATGCAGCTGCGTGCGCCTTCGGCCACTTCGCCTTTTTCATTCAAAAATACATAGTCAAACAAGCCTTGCGCGCGCGCGTGGATCAATGCGTCGTTGTACAGGCGGCGCATACTGGTTTTATGCGCACGCAGCGGGTGTGCGCTGTCAATGTGCTGCGGATGCACGGCAAAAACGGCGATGCGCACCGACTCCAGCGCTTGTGTCTGTATGCTGAATTCGCCCGATGGCGCCAGTGCGAGGCGCAAGCGAAAGGCGTGTGCGGTATTGGTTTGCGATAGTTCGGTCGCTTGTTGTCGTGCTTGATGCAGGCTGGTGAAGAAGTCATCCTCATTCCAAACAAAACCGAGCGTCTGTGCGCTGTGCGCCATACGTTTACGGTGTTCACGCAGATACGGCAGTGGTACGTCCCACTGGTGGCAACGATCGCGCTCCAAACGCATGGTTTCGATCAATTCAAACGGTGCGGTGTGGCGCGCGAGGAACTGGCTTTTCAGCTCACATTCGGCCCATTCTGCCGCCGCATCGGAATCATACGTGATGCCTGCGCCGACCGAACATTGCAACGGCCAGCGCGCCACGCCATACGGCTCGATGATCGGTGTGGCGCGGGTTTCCAGCGTACGGATGGCGACATTAAAACGCATGTCAAGCTGTGCGTGTGTGGTATCGTTGCGTTGAATATAGCCAATCGCCCCACAATACGCACCGCGTGCGTAAGGCTCGATGCCTTGGATGATGCGGATGGTTTCGTGCTTCGGCGCACCGGTGATCGAACCGCACGGGAAAAGCGCTTCAAATAGTTCAAGCAGTGATGGCTGCGCGCGTAAATCGGCCTGCACCGTCGAGGTCATTTGTAAAATCGCGCCGTAGTGTTTGACCGTGAATTTTTCCGGTACGCTGACGTGCTGCGTTTGCGTCAGTCGCGCGACGTCGTTGCGCAGCAGGTCGAGAATCATGAGGTTTTCCGCGCGGTTTTTCGGGTCGTTGGCCAGCTCGTTGGCGAGCTGCTCTGTTTCACGTTTGTTTCTGCCCAGCGGCGCGGTGCCTTTCATTGGGCGGGTGCGCAGTTGCAAACCGTCGAGTTCAAAAAATAATTCGGGTGAAAATGACAGCAGGCTGTTTTCGGGTAACAGCAGCAATCCGGCGTAAGGGACATTGACGGCGCGTACCAGCTGCGCAAATGTGGCGAATAGCGCGCAGTCCTGATTCACGGTGCGGTCCGATTGATCGGATTGATCGGACTCGTGTGGCACAAACGCGCGCAGTTGCGACATGTACGGGTAGGTCAGATTGACCTGATAGGTTTGTCCGGCGGCGATGCGCTCGCGGATGTCGGCGATATCGGCGTGAAATTGCGCCTGCGTGATTGCTGCTGTGGGTGTGGCGAGGTGAATGTCTGTGCCTCGTCCTTGTGTATCCAGCCAGTTCAAAGCCGCCGCTTTATCCAGCAGGCGCATGTGCTTAAACGCGACGGCTTGTAACGCTGGTGTGCGCTCAATTTCAGCGCTGGCTTGAGGCTTGATTGCATGGGGTAAATGCGCTGCGCTGGAGAATGCGTGATAGGCTTCAAACGATAGACTGAGCACGATGTGGGCGCCATCATGTGCGGCGCACTCGATTTCGTGCAGCGTTTGATGAATGCTTGCTTCGGTTGCGTCCGCAGCACATACCCAAATGCGCTCGGCCTGCTCGTACAGCCGACAGCGGGCGTTTGCCTCATCGGAGTCAAACAGCAGTGCGCTTAGGTGAGATAGTGGACGGGATGGGTTCATCGGTGTTTGCAGATGGTCAAAAAAAGCCACCTTGCAGTGGCTTTTTCAGACGAGTTTCTTTAGAACAAAGGTGGTTTACCATTCGATCCCGTCGGGAGACTGACGCCGCTGTCGGTCGCGGGGGCTTCCTTCGGCGTCGTTGCCTCTTGGACGGGTTTTGCTGCGTCCTCATACGCGGTATCTGTCGTATGGCTGGTGCTTGCCGTTGCGCCGGTAGCTCCGGTGGCGCCAGCACCCACCCAAGCGGGAACGGCGGCTGGCTGCTCGGTATCGGGCGTATTTTCCTGCGGTGCAGCGGCAGGAGTGCTCGGCTCATTGCTGCCGATGGCATCCGGCGAGGATTGCTTCGGCGGACGTGGCGCTTGACCGGCCATGATGTCCTGAATCTGCTCGCGGTCGATGGTTTCCCATTCCATTAAGGCATGGGTCATAACTTCAACTTTATCACGGTTTTCTTCGAGCAGGCGCTTGGCCAGTGCGTATTGTTCGTCCAAAATACGACGGATTTCTTCGTCCACGCGCTGTTGCGTTTCCTCAGAAATGGAGCGGTTAAAGCTCATGCCGGTTGGTGAGTTTTCATTGTCGGTATAGACCATAGGCCCCAAGGCGTCGGTCATGCCAAAGCGTGCCACCATGTCACGCGCCAATGCAGTCGCGCGTTCAAAGTCATTGGATGCGCCGGTGCTGCGGGCGTTGAGGAACACTTCCTCGGCAGCGCGACCGCCAAACAGGATGGCGATTTCTTCGAGTAGATTATGCGCGTATTTGGAGTATTTGTCGTACTCTGGCAGCTGCCACGTTACGCCCAGCGCCCAACCACGCGGCATGATGGTGACTTTGTGTACCGGATCGGCGTGCGGCAGGAGCTCAGCTACAACCGCATGACCCGATTCGTGATACGCAGTGGCGCGGCGCTCCTCTTCACGCATGACGGTGGAGCGGCGTTCTGGGCCCATGAAGATTTTGTCTTTGGCATCTTCAAAGTCCTGCATTTCGACCAGACGTTTGTTGCGACGTGCGGCGAACAACGCGGCTTCGTTGACCAAGTTGGCCAAATCCGCGCCGGAGAAGCCTGGGGTGCCACGTGCGATCACGGCCATATCAACGTCCTTGGCGACAGGTACTTTGCGCATGTGGACGTTTAGAATTTGTTCGCGGCCACGAATGTCTGGCAGGCCGACGTACACTTGGCGGTCAAAACGACCTGGACGCAGTAAGGCTTTATCCAGTACGTCTACGCGGTTGGTCGCGGCGATCACGATGACGCCGGAGTTGCCTTCAAAACCATCCATCTCGACCAACATTTGGTTCAAGGTTTGCTCGCGTTCGTCATTACCACCGCCCGTGCCGGAGCCGCGATGACGACCGACTGCGTCAATCTCATCGACGAAGACAATACAGGGCGCTTGCTTTTTCGCTTGGTCAAACATGTCACGGACACGCGATGCACCCACGCCGACGAACATTTCGACGAAATCCGAGCCGGATACGCTGAAAAATGGCACGCGCGCTTCACCCGCAATCGCTTTGGCGAGCAAGGTTTTACCCGTACCGGGAGGGCCAACGAGCAGGACGCCGTGCGGAATGTTACCGCCGAGTTTTTGGAATTTTTGCGGGTCTTTGAGGAAGTCGACGACTTCTTTGACTTCCTCCTTGGCTTCGTCACAACCGGCTACGTCGCTGAAGTTTACTTTCTTCGCGCTGTCGTCTTGCAGACGGGCGCGGGATTTGCCCACCGACATCACGCCGTTTTTTCCACCATTCATTTGGCGCATCATGAAGAACCACAGCCCGACCAGCAGCAGAATCGGCAACAGCGAAAACAACAGGTTTTGCCAGAAGCTTGCGCCTTCGATTTGGCGGCCAGTGACCTTAACGTTGTTATCCAGCAGTGTGCCCACCAGCGCATCGTCGCTCGGCGCGACCAAAGTGAATTTGGCGCCGTCGTTTGGCGTAACGGTCAGCTCGTTACCCTTGATTTCCACTTCTTTGACTTCGTGGGCTTTGACCTTGGTTATGAATTCGCTGTAGCTCACCTCAGGCATTTTGCTTTTGCTCGTGTGCTCCACCTGACCGAAGGTGTACCATACCACCATCAAGCCCAGTGCCCAAAATAGCCAGCGCGTCCAAGCGTTGTTTTTCAAATCCGTACTCCTCAGCGATTTAAATGATCGCCCATCGTTTTTAATTAAACTTTCAGTGACTGTGCATTGTAAGGCAAAACCCGCATTCAATCATGCAGAAAAACTGCTTGTGTGATCGGCGTGTGTTGCCTTAATTCTTTAAGCCGCGCCCCAAAACAAAGGTTTCTGCCGACTTGTCGCGCGAGGCTTTAGGCTTGCGGATGGTTACTTGTTTAAACATCGCGCGAAACTGCTTCACAATCGAGTCAAATGCGCCGCCATGAAAGGTTTTGATCAGCAACGCTCCATTGGGCTGCAAATGATTCTGCGCAAAATCCAAAGCCAGCTCCGAAATATGCTCAATGCGTGCCGCATCCACCGAAGCGATACCCGATAAATTGGGGGCCATGTCCGATAAAACAAGGTCTACGCGACTCTCGCCGACCAAGTTTTGTAACTGCTCCAGCACCTCATCCTCGCGAAAATCGCCTTGAATAAAATCCACGCCGGCGATCGGCTCCATTTCCAGCAGATCCAGCGCGATGATGCGCCCATTGACCTGACCGTGTTGCGCCAGCTTTTCACGCACCACCTGAGACCAACTGCCCGGAGTCGAGCCCAAATCCACTACCACCATACCGCTTTTGATCAGATGATACTCATCATCAATCTCCTTAAGCTTGTACGCAGCGCGCGCGCGGTAACCGTCCTTTTGCGCCATTTTCACATAGGGATCATTGATGTGGGCATGTACCCAAGATGGATTCGACTTATTTTTCTTCATAAAAACAAATAATTACAACCAATTAACCACAAAAAATCGCCTCAAACACACCGATTTCGGCGATAATGACACATTCACACGCGATGAGCGCCGCTCATCGTCTTTTCTTTTATCGGTAATCACGCATAATAAAACCCAACGCGTAGCCATTACTTACAACGCAACGGATGTCAATCAATGAGCATTTTAACCTTAACTTCCACACAGCGCTCAGCTTTGCGCGCACAAGCGCACGAACTCTCACCTGTGGTCATGATCGGTGACGCGGGTTTAACCGACGCCATCGTGGCTGAAACCGAGCACGCGCTCACGGCGCATCAACTCATCAAAGTTCGCGTGTTCTCCGATGAAAAAGAAACACGCGCCACCTATGCACAAATGCTGTGCGATAAGCTCAACGCCGCGCTGGTGCAACACATTGGCAAGCTGCTGGTGTTGTACCGCCCAGAAAGTCATGCGCCGAAAAAAGCCAGTCTGGCACAAACGCTCGCAGGCGAAACCGGCACGAAAACCAAAGGCGCGGGTGTGCGTCGTGTCACCATCGTCAAGCAAGAAGCGCCGAATCAGCGTCCTAAAGCCAAACAAGTATTGGTCAAAGGCAATGAGCGCGTGACCCAAGGCGGAAAAATCAAACGCGCCAAAAAAACCACGGTCAGTGCAAAAAAACGCATGAGTTAAATACTTTCATCAAATTTAATAAAAACAAATAGTTAGACTAGATTGGCCGTTTTTAAGCAAAAAATGATGACACAAAACAACATATTTTTGCAAAATACGCTTGACATAAACGCAGAGGATTCTCTATAATTCAATTCTCTTGCAGCGCGGGAATAGCTCAGTTGGTAGAGCGCAACCTTGCCAAGGTTGAGGTCGCGAGTTCGAGCCTCGTTTCCCGCTCCAAGTTTTCTAAGGGAAGCTACGTTATACGTCTGCTTCCCTTTTTATTACCGCACGGCGCCATTCAAAATGCGCTAAAATGCCAAACACATGGCGGGGTAGCAAAATGGTTATGCAGCGGCTTGCAAAGCCGTCTACGCCGGTTCGATTCCGGCCCCCGCCTCCATCAAATACTTCAATGTTGCCCGGGTGGTGAAATTGGTAGACACAGCGGACTTAAAATCCGCCGCTTACCTGAATAAGGGGCGTGCCGGTTCGATTCCGGCCCCGGGCACCATGTAATCAACAATCAACGCCAATAGTTAACAATCCAACCCGCATAGACACTGAGTTTTGCGGGTTTTTTGTATCATGTGGGCAACCTTGGGTATTGTGGGTAGCAAAAAAATTTGCGGGTATTTTTGCGGGTAGATTATACTGTTTGTGGGTTTTCTACCCACAGTTGCTCATATAGATGGTGAAAAGCCTGTAAATACGCGGGTTTGGCTTTGAGGCTGTGCGGTTACTGACCCGCAATATACCCACATTTTACCCACGCCTACCCGCAACTTGCTACCCACATACCCACAATGAAACTCAATGACACGATGATTCGGGGGTTCAAGCCCTCAGACAAAGAAGCGAAGCACGCCGATGGTAAAGGTTTGCGCCTGTCGGTTATGCCGAATGGTTCTAAACTGTGGCGGTATCGTTATCGTTACAACGGAAATGAAAATACCTTATCTCTGGGGGAATATCCAGAGGTGACATTAAAGGCGGCGCGGGCAGAGCGTGAGCGTATGGCGGAATTGCTTAAAAAGGGTATCAATCCAAGCATTGACCGCAAAGAAGCCAAGTTAAAACAAAGCCATGCCATTGAGAATAATTTTACAGCGGTGGCCTTGGCATGGTGGAATCAATGGCGGGTAAGACAAACTGAGGGGCACGCTAAAGGGGTTTGGCGGCGGATTGAGCGGGATGTTTTGCCAACGATGGGGGATTACCCTGTAAAAGACATTAAACCCAGTTTAGTGATTCTGACGGTTAAAACCATAGCAGACCGTGGCGCGTATGATGTGGCTAAACGCGCTTACCAG
>CAYPYQ010000289.1:0-3853 GCA_964414735.1 uncultured Hydromonas sp. | reverse complement strand
ATAGGATGCTTTTTTCATAAAACCTCCGAAAGTGAAGGTGATTTATAAAGTGCCGTAGGAATGCAAACCTGAGAGGAATATGTTCACACCCAAAAAGGCGAAACCGGTAATCAGCAGCCCAACCAGCGCCCACAGTGCGCTGCGTGTGCCACGCATGCCTTTCATCAGACGCAGATGCAGCCACGCCGCGTAGTTGAGCCAGACGATCAGCGCCCACGTTTCTTTCGGATCCCAGCTCCAGTATTTACCCCACGCATCGGCTGCCCAGAACGCACCCAAAATAGTGGCAATGGTGAAAAATACGAAGCCGATCGCAATCGCCTTGTACATGATGTCGTCGAGTACGGCGAAATCCGGCAGACGCTGCGCCAATGCTTTACGCGCCAGCAAAATTAAACCGACCATCACCAGCCCTGTACCGAAATACAACGCCCAGTATGTTGAAATATATTCAGCGGTGATGCCTTTGCGGAATACCATCGGTTCGATGAACATCAGCGCACCCAGCACCCACAGTGCCGCCGTCAACCAACGTGTACTTTTTGCATGACGCGCCGCGACATTAGCAATCACTTGCTCTGCCCCCACACTACCTGCTTTCGGCAGTGCGCCATAAGCGGATTGGAACGCAGACGGCAGCTCGCTAAAAGGCGTACCGACAAATTTAATCAGATAAGCAAAGCCCACCATCGCGGCAATCGAGAACGTCCCATAGCCGACAAAGTTGGCCGGTACGTGAATTTTCATCCACCACGATTGCAGCGCCGGAATCAATGGTTTAATTTCGTGCTGCCCACGGTCAATGCTGTACCACAGCAAAAAGCCGATCGCCGCGACCACCACCAGCATGACAAACGCACCGAGTTGCTTGGTATCATAGTGCTCTTCGTAATATAGATAAAACGCGGTGGTGAGCAATGCGAACAGAATGAATACTTCGTATAAATTCGATACTGGAATATGCCCGACATCTGGCGCAATCAAATAGCTCTCGTACCAGCGCACCGTCAGTGCCGCCGTACCCATAACCAAGCCGGCGTAAGTCAATTTACTACCCAGCCACGACATCGTGGTCAATTTCGGCCAGATCAATCCAACCCAATACGCCACCAGCGCCAAAATAAACAGCACGCTCATCCACATCACCAGCGGCTGACTGGCAAACATATAACGCAAGCCAAAAACCGTCTCGCCGCGTGCCAAATCACCCGCATACCACGAAATCGCCAGCAAACTAATCGCCGCTACCGCTGCGAAAATCCATTGCAGTGGTCGCCAGAACCAGCCGAGCAGCACGATGGCAATCACACTGCCAACCAAAATACCTTTTTCATAGACATCCATCAGCCCGAGATTTTTCATGCCACCGTAAGCGAACAACGCCATCATCAACAGCGCAAAAACGCCATCGCGCCAGGTTAAGCTTGACCAGAATGATGGTTTTTGCTGTGCACGGTTTTGATGCACCGATAAATCAATCGGTGTGAGATTGGACGGTTTTGCGCTACTTCCCATCGTTCATCCTTATAAAAAATCTATCTGTCATTCGGTTTTCAATTCAGCCCTGAGCCGAGGCATTCGACTCGGAGGTCGCACCCTCTGCCGCCTGCTGCACCTCAGTTTGCAAAGTTTGCCAATGCTGCATGTAATCATAGGTGCGGCGCGTACTGCTCATCGCCAAGGAGATGCGATTGGTATCGCCATTCGGCGTGATATGCAGCCACACACGACGCTCACGGATAAACGCCATCGCCAAAGTCCCCAGTACCAGCATGATCGACCCCAAATACACCCACCACTGTCCTGGCGAACGGGTTGCCTGCAAGCCACTGGCTTGTTTGATATCCATACCCGACAACTCGACCAACACCGGCGAGCCGTAACTGCGATACTCGGACATGCTGTACAAGCTCATGCGGATAAATTTTTGATGACGCTCATCCCAAGTTTGCTCTGCTTTACCGTCTCTGGCACGCGCCATTTGCAGCCCTTCCCACAAGGCGCCTTCGAGCAATCGCACCACCGATGTGGCGATTTTATCACGCTCCTGCGCAGAGACGGTGGACTCGATCTGCTGACCCAAAGCCTCTAAGCCACCCGTGGCATAGCCATCCAAGGTCTTTTGCACGCCACGCTGCATTTGCTCGGCTGGCACGCCGGAGTTAGCGTAGCGTGCGGCATAGCGCTGCGCAATTTGCGTGCGCATCTGCGGATCCGCCAGTGCCGCGCGCAGACGCATAAAGTCGCCCAAGCTGCCCTCATCATCGGATGGAATGCGGAAATAGGTGAACTCTTTATCCAGACTGTCGCGCTGCGCGCTGATGAATACCGGTATGCCGTCGATGTCCACCGGCGATGCGTATTGAATATACTCCGCCGCATTGCCGCTGTCGTCGCGCAAGGTGTAGGTCACGCTCGGACCAAAGTTTTGAAATTCTTTTTTCTCGCCGGTCGGACGCAGCGCATGATTGAGCATGTCTTTGGAGGTCGGGGTTCCTGCCTCATTGATTGGGAATACGTTAATCGGCTTGAACTCGCGCCACTCCAGCGTGTATTGTTTATTACCAAACGGAAATTCGCTTTGCCCGCCGACTTTCGCATCAATCGCCTTGCTCTCGGTGTGTGCGCCGAACAGCGGATGGATTTTCAAATTCATCACGGTTTCATTCGCATCAAAGCTCGCTTGATACAGCGCCACGCCTTTGTAGCGCAGCGGATGGTTCACACTGATGGTTTGACTGAACTGCTCGCCCGTTACCTTATCCTGCACGGTGACTTCGGAGGCAAAATGCTTGGGCATACCGGTGCTGTAATATTCGACAATAAATTTATCCAAGCGCACCCAAAACGGCAAATCCTGTAACAAAAAGCTATTTTGCCCATACGGCAGCTCGACGAAATCGGCCGCCTGCCCCTCTGGAATGCGGATTGTCCCGCGATAGCTCAAGGTCGAATCGGACAACACGCCACTGGCGGGTACGTCTTTGTACGTCGTCGCATTGGCCAACGGTTTTTTGCCCATGAACCAGACCTGCGCCCGCACGGACAACTCCGAATCCATCAAACCACCCAAACAAATCACCACGATTGCCAGATGCGTCAGGATGTAACCCAGGCGATTGAACCGCCCTTTTTTCGCAGCGAAATACACATGCGTTTGCCCATTTGCCTGCGCTTGACTGGCACGCACTTGGTAGCCCAATCGCTCAAACATTTGCGCCATACGCGCAGTCAGGGTCTCTGTGCTTTGCGTGCTGTCCCACTGCGCGTGTTCTTTCATATGACGCAGGCTGTTGGTGCGATCGTGCAGCTTGAAGCTGCGCATATCGTGCAGCATTTTCGGCGTGTTGCGAATCAGACAAATACTGGTTGAGGCGAGTAGAAACACCAGCATGACCACAAACCACGCTTGGTTATACACATCATGCAGCCCCAAGGTTGCAAACACGCCCGCCCAGAAACCACCGAACTGATCGACATAGCTCAGGCGACTTTCATTCTGCTTGATAATCGTCCCGATGGCACTGGCAATCGCCACCAGCGTTAAAATGCTCACGGCAAACCGCATCGAGCCGATAAAATCCCACAGACGCGAGGTGAATGAAGCAGTGGAAGTCGAGGAACGTTTTGAATTCATGACACAATTAATCGTTATAAAAACCGTAAGTAGCGGCTGATGGTAATACACCGGTCTGAAATCAAACTGACAGGCTAAAGCCATTGGCTCCATTCACCTACGGGTAAAAATATTTCCGTCTGCAAATATAAGTAAAACGGGCGGTAAAAACCGCCCGTCATTATAGCGTCTACACACGCCTGCATTGTGTAGTGAAAATGCAGATTAGCGTACACC
>CAYPYQ010000288.1:0-3045 GCA_964414735.1 uncultured Hydromonas sp. | reverse complement strand
ATCACCTGCGCTTTTTTGTTGATCAGCTGGGTGGCCTCGGTGGTGTTGACGTGCTTGGCATTGCCTTTGAGCAGCAACGGTTGTAACAGCATCAGGCCGGATACCACGGCGATGGCCAATAATGCCAGATTGGTCGGTTGTAAGAAAAAGTTCACTCTATTTATCCTGTTGTTTGAAACGGGGTTGCGGTAAAATACATCTGTTTTGATGACGCATGCGCATCATCCGTGTAGGTTGGCATTATAAAGTAAATGCCTATGCCCGTCACCCATCACGCACGAAGGCAAAGGCCGCACGTATTTCGGTTTGTTCGACGTTTAAAAAAGGGGTCATTATGTATCAATTGGTATTGTTTCGTCATGGCGAGAGCCAATGGAATTTGGACAACCGCTTCACCGGCTGGGTGGACGTGGATTTGACCGAAAACGGTAAAACCGAAGCGGTGCGTGCGGGGAAACTGCTCAAAGACGCAGGTTTTGAGTTCGATGTGGCGTACACCTCCGTACTCAAACGCGCGATTCACACGCTATGGGGTGTGTTGGATGAAATGGATCAGGTGTATATTCCGGTGCGTCCGGATTGGCATCTAAACGAACGTCACTATGGCGCGTTACAAGGCTTGAACAAAGCCGAAACCGCTGCACAATACGGTGACGAGCAAGTCTTGATCTGGCGCCGTGCCTACGCAATCGCCCCGAATCCGCTGCCAGAAGACAGCCCGATGAATCCGGCGAACGATCCACGCTACGCGCATGTGCCGCCAAGCGAGTTGCCGCTGACCGAATGTCTGAAAGACACCGTCGCGCGCGTCGTGCCGTTCTGGGAATCCACCATCGTGCCGACCATCAAGTCTGGTCAACGCGTGGTGATCGCGGCGCATGGCAACAGCTTGCGCGCGCTGATCAAGCATTTGGACGGCATTAGTGACGACGACATCGTGAAGCTGAATATTCCGACTGCGCAACCGCTGGTATATGAGTTGGATGAAAACTGCAAACCGATTCGCAGCTACTATTTGGGCGATCCGGAAGCAATTGCTGCTGCAATGCAGGCCGTAGCCAATCAAGGCAAGGCTAAATAATCCGTTCGACGAATAAAATAGCCGGTTAAATTAGGGCTTGTCGCTTTTTGTGTACAATGGCGCATCTGCAGAGATTGTACACAAAGTTCGTTTACACTCTGCGTACAAGTCATTGTGTTTGCAATGACTTGTTTACGTTTGCTATTTTTATACGATGGGTGCAATTGTTGGCAAAAACAGCAAACGACAGCTAATGAACGGACATTGACGCGCACACAAAGGATGTCACATGTCGATTACGGAAATGGTTGAATCAATGAAAAAAACAGGCTTGGTTTTGAGCGGTGCCGTTGCTGGTGTGTTGCTCAGTTTGGGTTTGACGGCGTACGCCGATAAACAGCAGGGCGTGAATGCCTTGCCGATCGAGGATATTCAAAAATTCTCGCAAGTCATGTCCTTGATCAAGGACAACTATGTGGACGAAGTCTCCGACAAAACCCTGATCGAAAATGCCATTTCAGGCATGGTTAAAGAGCTGGATCCGCATTCGTCCTACTTCGATGAAAAAGAGTTCAAAGAGCTGAAGGAAGGCATTTCTGGTAAATTCTCCGGCGTCGGCATGGAAGTTCAACCGGGTAAAGGCGGCAGTGTACTGGTCGTTGCGCCGATTGAGGACAGTCCGGCATTTAAGGCTGGTATCTTGGCAGGTGATCTGATCGTATCCATTGATGGCAAACCGGTGAGTGAAATGCGCGGTTTGAGTGAAGCGGTATCGCGCTTACGCGGTCAGGAAGGCACAGAAGTGAAAATTGCCATCATGCGCACCGGCGAATCCAAGCCAATTCTAAAAACCCTGACCCGCGCGGTCATCAAAACCCAATCGGTTAAAGCCAAAATGATCGAGCCGGGCTACGCATGGGTGCGCATCACGCAGTTCCAAGAGCCGACATTCAAAGACTTTGTGAGCAAACTCAAAGAATTGAATGCACAAGGGCAGCTTAAAGGTTTGGTACTGGATTTGCGTAACGACCCGGGCGGCTCGCTCGAAACAGCAATTGGTGTGACCTCTGCGTTTATTCCGCGTGATAAGGTCGTGGTATCCTCGCGTGGTGTTAATTCGCCGACCCGTGAATACAAATCCACACCGGCGGACTACTCGCACGCCGTGGGCGACTTCCTGACCGATTTGCCAGAGGTTTTCAAAAATGTGCCGATGGTGGTATTGGTTAACGGCGGTTCTGCTTCGGCCTCCGAGATCGTCGCCGGTGCGTTGCAAGACTACAAACGCGCCACCATCATGGGTAGCCAAACCTTCGGTAAAGGCTCGGTACAGCAGGTCATTCCGCTGGATCGCCAAGGCAAAACCGGCTTGAAACTGACGATTGCGCGTTACTACACCCCGAGCGGTAAATCATTGCAGGCGCGTGGTGTGGTTCCGGATATTTTTGTCGATGATTTTGCCGATGGCCGCAATGGCCACTATTCGCGCGAATCCGATTTGCCGAATCATTTGTCGAATGACAGTGGCGTGGCAACGGATAAAAAACGCGATCTGTGGGATGAGTGGGCGAAGGAAGATGAAGATCCGCGAAAAGATCCGAATGAGTCACCATTCCGCTATGGCGCAGACAATGACTTCCCGTTGAGCCAAGCAATCAAACAGCTCAAAGGAGAAAACGTACAGATATCGAAAAAACTGCAGGCGACGGTGACGCAGAATGTGAGCAAATAATCTTTGGCTTTACGGGAAAACGGTAACGCATAAAAGGCATTGGATCAAACCAATGCCTTTTTTTCATTCATCGTGCAGCGCGTGAATTTCGGCATGACGGATGTTGAAGGCAGGCGTTGATGGGGGTGGGCGAGACAAGTATATTATGGGTTTAAAAGAGAACGTCAGGCCGTGTGAATTATATATGGTTCTTTGTAAAGGGATGGGTGTGTTAGGACATAGAATACGTGGCAAAGAAAGTTTAGAGAGGAGAGCTTAGGCTTTTACCCAATAAAAAACGGAGCGAAATCGC
>CAYPYQ010000287.1:0-7509 GCA_964414735.1 uncultured Hydromonas sp. | reverse complement strand
CCACGATCAGGGCTGATCCAGCGCGCGCGGCCTTTGGCACGCATGATAACTTTGGGTACTGCCCAAAACGTCGTACTCAGACTGATGAGCCAAAAAGCAATCGGATACCAGATCATCCAGAAATAGTTTTTGCCCAAGCCTTTGTCGTAGCGACTGTCCAGCCATTTACTGATGGCGAATTGTAATAAGCAGGTGCTGATGAGAATCACGCTGGTTTGATCGGGCAGTATCGGCGAATCGCCAAACAGCAGATCCAATGGCGTATCCACGAAAGTCGTGATCAGCCACATCGCGCTGATGAATACCATGGCATACGCCCAAAAAGTGCTGAGGATGAGTTCGGCCATCAATGGCCACATATAGGTTTGCTTCGGATTGAGCAGCACGCCGATATTTTTAAACATTACCTGAATACCGCCCATTGCCCAGCGCAGGCGTTGGTTCCACAGTCCTTTGAGGGTTTCAGGCATCAAAATCCAGACCAAGGCGCGAGGCTCAAAGCGCACATCCCAGCCATTGCGTTGTAATTTCCATGTGATGTCGATATCCTCGGTCAGCATGTCGGGACTCCAGTAGCCGACCTCATGCACCGCTGATTTACGAAACGCGGTAATCACGCCGGATACGGTAAACAGCCGTCCCAAGGTACGTTGAGCGCGCTTGATCATGCCGACGATGGAGGAAAACTCACCGACCTGAATTCTGCCCAGCAGTGTGGAACGATTGCGAATGCGCGGATTGCCGGTGACTGCGGCGACTTCGGGATATTTGACAAAATGTCGCACCATCCAATGCGCGCAGTTTTTGTCAATCAAGGCGTCGCCATCAATGCCGATGAGGATTTCGTGCTTGGCCATCAGACTGCCGGCTTGCAGCCCCATGGCTTTGCCTTGGTTTTCCGCCAGATTGACGACTTTTAGGCGTGGCTCGGTTTTTGCCAAATCCAGCAAAACATCAAGGGTATTGTCCTTGCTGCCATCGTTGATCGCAACGACCTCGAATTCGGGATAGTTCAGTTGGAGCGCGTGGTTGATGGTTTCGCGCGCATTGACGCCTTCGTTGTAGCAGGGAATGAGGATGCTGACCGGTGGAAGTGCAATCGGATTGGGTGGAATGTCGTATTTCAAATATGGTTTTTCATTTTTGAAATAAAACGCGATGGCACCCATCATCCACAGAAAGGACATGAACAGCGGATAGTAGAAAATGAATCCCAGTACGGAGTGCCAAACGGTGTGTGCAAGGTTATGAATATTCATAGTGCTGTGGATTTAATGATTGGAATGGACTCGCGGTGCTTTCTCGGCAAATACTTTGCGCAGGTGCTCTTGATTCGGATTGTTGTTATACAAGTCGTCCGGATAGTAGGCGACGTGCTGTACGCCCATGCCATACAGATCATGGATGGTTTTATCGAATTCATCAGTGGAAATAGGTTGATCGTTCTTACGCCAGTTAACGGTTTGCAGCTCAATAACCGATTTGTCCAGTCCGCATGGTTGGGCTTTGACTTTGCTCACGAGGTCTTGGTAAAACTGTTGCGGATTATCTGCCTGCTCCATGTACGGCATTGCCATGATGGCGGTGTAGTCGTAGCGTTTGAGTGATTCAGGCAGCGATTGGGCGTACCATTCCTGCGCATTTGGATTGAGCACCACTTGGGCGTATAGGTTGCGCGCAGTTTTGAGGCCGGGCTGTTCCGCGTTGACCATATCGCTTAGATGCATGGCGAAATCATCGAGATATTTCGTTTTCAGGGCGGTCCATTGTTTGAATGCGGCCGGATTGGCACGGATTTTGGCAACGGTATCGGGTAGCCCCCATTTTTTATACTGAGCGCGACCCCACTGACTGTCATCCTCATAGTCGGACAGGGTCACATCATCGTGGAACAAAATACCGTCAATGGTGCTGTAACGCGCCAAACTTTGATACATGCCTTCGACCATTTTGCGCACTTGCGGGGAGAACGGGCTTAGGCGTGGATAGCCCATATTCAGATGCGAGCCGTCTTTCCCTAAAGCCACCACCGTTTGTTTGGAAACCGGATTGTTTTTCGGTAATTCCCACGCGAGCATTGGCATCCATGCGTATACGCGCGTGACCGGCGTGCGCGTGACGATTTGCCACGCGACGCGATTAAACAGGTCATGTCGCACCGGCAGATACGGGTTGGGGAAATATACTGCGTCAGCCGCACCATCGGCATCAGGGTCGGAGAAGGCTTGCAGATAGACGGTGTTTACCCCGAGTTTTTGCAGACGATCCAGCAGCGCGCCGACATTGGCATTTTCTTGTTCGGGATCGGGGTCGTAAATGTAGTCCAGATCGACATGGGCGGCTTTGGTCGTGCGGTCTTGATCGGTGTAATTGGCGTTGCGCAGTTGCATTTCGTTTTCCAAAGCCGCGGTGGAAAAATCTTTTTCGACCAATACACGACGCAATCCCCAAAGCGGTGTATGTTCGGTATTACTACCGTCATCTAGCGTCAGTGCAACGGGCATGCCGAGCTTTTCGGCTATTTGACGGGTTTCGATGTTGTAGCGACCGTACGGCCAGACCATCACGCGCGGGCGCTGTCCGGTGTATTTTTCGAGAAAATCGTTGTTTTGTTTGAGATCTTGGTAAATTCGCTGCGCGTAGTTGCGCTCATTTTCGTAGTGGTTGTTTGACCAAATGCGTGTGGTGGCGGCAGGTTGCGTATTGCCCTGTGGATTGCCAACGACGCCATGGTGCAGATCATAGCTGTGGCTGCCGACTTCCATCAGGCCAGTTTGTAACATTTCCTTAATCTGCGCTTGGGTGAGGAAGTTTTTGCGATCCACCGGCTGGTTGCCATACATGATATTGCCGCTGGTTGGTTTTAACCAACTGCCCACCATCGCTACCACAAAAGGGATGTGGTATTTTTTTAGAATGGGAAAGGCGTTGTCATAGGTAGAGCGATAACCATCGTCAAAGGTGACCAATACCGCTTTGTCAGGCAAAGGCTGGTGCTTTAAACGGTGCGCCAAAATGTCGTTTACACTGATGAAATGGTAGCCATGTTCGTTGAGCCATTGCATTTGTTCTGAGAAATTAGCGGGTGATACGGTGTAGGTGGAGTCCAAGGTTTCCGTTGATTCGGCGACCTCGTGATAACTCAGAATGGTGAATTCATTTGGATTTTGGTCACGGGTACAGGCGTTTGAGTAGCTGATGGGCGATTGATTCGCACTGGCGTCATCGTCAGCAAATGCTGTGGTACTGAAAATAATGAAAAATGCAGCTAAATAAGCGCCTATGATTGCCATTTTTTTTGAATATTGAACCATATCCGTTCCGTATTGGATGAATGAGACGGCATTGTATGGGCAAACATTTTGTTCAATTGTATCAATTTGTGCGTCGGGTTCTTTTATAATCTCACCTTTACGCGTGATGAGCGTTTACAGTCGATAACGAATGAAGGTCACATGAAAATCATGAGCCTGTGGGAGGCATTCGGCTGGCTGTGGTATATTGCGACACTCTCGCGGCACGATTCTATTGATAAGGAAAAAATATGTGGTTTGGCACTTTGCTATTGGTTTTATTTGTAGTCACTGGCATATGTTGGTTGTTGGATAAATTTTACTTTGCGCCTGCACGTCGTCGTGCGGCGGATCACATCATCCAGCAAGCCAAAGCACAAGGCATCGGCGGTTATCAAGATGCCGCACAGGCCGTATTGGCGCGACCAGCGTGGTTAGAATATACCGCAGGCTTGTTCGGCGTGATTGCGCTGGTATTTGTACTGCGCTCGTTTGTTGTTGAACCGTTCCGCATTCCATCCGGCTCGATGTTACCGAATTTGTATGTGGGCGATTTTATCCTCGTGAATAAATACACCTACGGCCTCCGCATGCCAATCACCAATGACGTGGTGATCCCGATGAATCACCCGAAAAAAGGCGATGTGGTCGTGTTCCAATTTCCACCGGATAAATCGCAAAGCTACATCAAGCGTGTGGTGGGTGAGCCGGGCGATGTAATTCGCTATGAAAACAAAGTCTTGACCGTGAACGGACAGGTCTATCACCAAACGCCGAAAACCGGCGAGATTCCGGCGGCTGAATACCCGACCTATCCGAATACCAATCAGCCGATTTTGAAACTGATTTTGAGCAAAGCGTCCGAAGAAGGCGCGGTGACGCACGATATTCTGACCATTGAGCAGCAGCCAGTGATCAACACCAGTGAACTCAAACAGTTCCCGTTCGCAGCCAACACCGCAGCCTGCACCTATTTACCCAATAGTACGGGCATCGAATGTAAAGTGCCGCAAGGTCAATATTTCATGATGGGTGACAACCGTGATAACAGCACGGACAGCCGCTACTGGGGCTTCGTGCCCGAGCAAAACATCATCGGCAAAGCCTATTTCGTGTGGATGAACTTCGGTCATGTGTCACGTATTGGCAATTCCATCCAATAATATGACCAGTCGAAAAGCCGCCTCCGCGATTGACACGCTGCAAGATCAGCTGGGCTACCAGTTCACGCAGAAAAAATGGTTGCGTCAGGCGCTCACGCACCGCAGCTACGCCGCTGAGCACAACGAGCGGCTGGAGTTTCTCGGTGATGGCGTGCTCAACTGCACCATCGCCTACTGCCTGTTTCACCAGTTTGCCGAGTTGAAAGAGGGCGAACTCTCGCGCATTCGCGCGCATCTCGTGCGCCAAGAAACGTTGGTTATGATCGCGCAGGCGTTGGAGCTACACCGCTATATTTTCCTTGGCGAAGGTGAACTCAAAAGCGGCGGCTTGGAGCGCCCATCCATCCTCGCGGATGCCGTTGAAGCCATATTCGGTGCGGTGTTCTGCGATGCGGATTTTGCCACTGCGCAGGCCGTGGTGACCCAACTCTACGCGCCGATTTTGGCCGAGCTTGACCCACATACGGCGGGCAAAGACGCGAAAACTCAGCTACAAGAGCGCCTGCAAGCCCAAAGACTTCCTGTACCAAAATACGACATCATCGCCACCACGGGCGCGGCGCATGAGCAAGTATTCGTCGTCTCCTGCGAAATCCCCGCGCTGCACATCCGCACGCAAGGCGAGGGCAGCACGCGCCGCTTGGCCGAGCAGCATGCCGCGAGCTTAGCCATGGCACAGTTGCCCGACAGCCAGAAAACAGCAAAACGTCCATAAGCTGCTAAAAACGGCTAAAATAAACCATCTTTTTGGGTGCGCTGCGACTGAATGCGCACCGAATCACACAACATCCCCATTCTTTAGGAAACACCATGTCAGAAGACATTCAAAACGAGATGAACGAATTCCCCGACGACTTTCGCACCGGTTTCGTTGCCATTATTGGCCGTCCAAACGTCGGCAAATCCACGTTGATGAACCAGCTCATCGGGCAAAAAGTCTCGATCACCTCGAAAAAAGCGCAAACCACGCGCCACCGCATCAACGGCGTACTCACGCAAGACAACACCCAATACATTTTCGTCGATACCCCGGGTTTTCAGACCAAGCATGGCGGCGCACTCAACCGTGTGCTCAATCGCAATGTATCCCAAGCCTTGGGCGAAGTGGATGCCGTGGTCTGGGTGATCGAAGCGATGAAATTCACCGCGCAAGACGAAGCCGTGCTGAAAATCCTGCCCGAGCATACGCCGGTCATCCTCGTGATTAACAAAGTCGACCAACTGGAAAAGAAAAACGATTTGCTGCCGTTTGTACAGAAAATCGCTACGCGCTTTAATTTCAAACACATCATTCCCGTGAGTGCGAAAAAAGGCGTGCAGACACAAGTGCTGCTCGAAGAGCTCAAACCGCTGCTGCCCGAAAATCCGCCGTTTTTCGACGAAGATGACATCACCGATCGCCCGTCAAAATTCCTCGCGACCGAAATCATCCGCGAAAAAATCTTCCGCCTGTCGGGTGACGAGATTCCTTATGGTTGTACCGTCGCCATCGAACTATTTACTGAGGAAAAAAACATGTACCGCATCGCCGCCGCCGTATTGGTGGAGCGCGAAGCGCACAAAGCCATGCTGATCGGCAAAGACGGCGAACGCATGAAACGCATCGCCTCCGAATCGCGGCAGGATATGGAAAAACTCTTTGGCTGCAAAGTGTTTCTCGAGGTGTTTGTGAAGGTACGCTCGGGTTGGGCGGATAACGAGGCGAGTTTGCGGAATTTGGGGTATGAGTGAAGGTGATCGCTCTCCGCCGCGAGGCGGTTACTTTTTAGTTTGACCTAAAAAGTAACCAAAACGAAGTTTCAGTGAAGACTAATTTTTGCGAAGCAAAAGTTAAGCGAAGCGTGTCGGAGCTAAAAAAATCAAGCTCGCGGTAACGCAAAACAATGAACGCTTGGATTAGGTCGGTTTGAAACTCGCGTTTGCAGACAAACGCTCAGGCATTGAACTGACCGATAAAATGACAGCGTTCATTGGCGTTACAGCGACAAAGTTCGGACTTTGCATAGATAATAGTTGGGTTTGAAAGATATGCAACAGATCGAAAAGCCTTTATTTACGATACGCGATCTTCGCGCTTATGAGTTGCAGGCTGATGATATGCCTGCACTTCAGCGTTTTTTTGAGGCGAATCCGTTGTATTTTAAAATTGTGAATGGTTCGCCTGCCGCTGCCAGTGAGGCGCTTGACGTATTGAAAGAAACGCCTCCGGCTGAGTGGGGCTTCACTAAAAAGTGGTTATTGGGTTTTATGGATCAATCGGATAACATTGTGGCGATGGCCGATGTGGTGTCTGATTTATTGGCTCAAGGCGTTTGGCACATCGGGCTGTTTATTATGGCAACCGCACGTCATGGCAGTGGTGATGCACAGGCAGTTTATGCGGCTTTGGAGAGTTGGGCCAAGCAAAATGGGGCGCGTTGGTTGCGCCTCGGTGTGGTTCAGGGGAATGTGCAGGCGGAGCGTTTCTGGGCGCGAGTTGGCTTCATTCAGGTGCGTACCCGCACAGATGTTAAACTCGGTCATTGCGTTCATACGATTCGGGTAATGGTTAAAGCATTGGACAATGGCATGATGCCTGAGTATTGGACATTGGTTGAAAGAGATCGACCTGAGATATGAGTAAAATCAACGACCTTCCTATTTCTTCTCTCGATGCGCCGCTTTCGGCTGCGTTGAATAAGGTCGTGCGTAACAGCACTCGCGCTGGGACGAAAGTCTTGCATCAGCCGGCGTATATTTTGCACAGTTATCCTTTATCCGAAACGAGTTTGGTGCTGGATGTACTGGTGCGTGAGCATGGGCGTTTGCTGATCGTGGCGAAGGGGGCGAAACGCCCGTATACGCGTTGGCGCGCGAGTATTTTTCAGACGTTTCAAACGCTGTCGATCAGTTTTTCGGGAAAAGGCTCGGTACGCACGCTGCTGGATGCGGAGTGGGTCGGCGGGATTCCGATGTTGCAGGGCGCGGCGCTGATGTCGGGCTATTATATGAACGAGTGGTTGCAGCGCGCGCTGGTGTATGCGGATGCTCATGTGGGACTATTTGATGCGTAT
>CAYPYQ010000286.1:0-1144 GCA_964414735.1 uncultured Hydromonas sp. | reverse complement strand
CGTCCGTTGCTACCGGTGCGTCTTGCGGGTAGTCTACCGTCACGGTGGCGGGATCGGAGGTCTGGCCGGTGGTGTCGCTCACGGTGTAGCTGATCGGGGTCGGGTCGCCTTTGAAGCCGTCTTCCGGTGTGAAGGTGATCGTGCCAGTGGTCGGGTCAACCGTCCAAACGCCTTCACCCGGTACGGTCAGGGTTTTACCATCGTCACTCAGGGTGCTGCCACTTGGTGGGTTTACAATTTTAACTGTACTTTTATCAATGTTACCATCGGCATCACTATCATTTGCCAGCACATTGATGGTAACTGGTTGCGCTTTGCCAGTTGAACTGAATGTGCCAATTGCTGTATCTGAACTTGCTACTGGCGCATGTTCGGTAGAATTGGAGCTGCCACCGCCACCGCCACCACCAGCCGCCGCGCCAAGTGCACCTGCACCCAATAAGAATGGCCACCATGCAACTTGCTCTTGCAATTCACCTAGACTTTGATATGAAATACCGCCATCGGCAATTTTCCATGAGAGCAAATCGGTTGTGCCTTCTTGCGGCAAATAAGTATAGTACTGTCCATCTTCGGCAATGCCGACCAACTTGGCTTTACCTTCGCCGTAGTAGTTTTCAATAACGATATCAGCAGGTAACTCTTTTTCTGAGTCAACCCCTTCCGCATTGATGAGAATCAGCAAATCCTTACCTTTACGTTTGAACAGCACTTGATCCGGCGCACGATTTTTAATGATGTCCCGCAATTCATAGGTTGAACCCGCTTGAGCTTTAATCACAGTTGGTTGACCAGTTTTACCTGCACCTACTTTAACCACAACCGTACTTTCTTTTGCAGTCTTCGTACTTTTTGTGATGATTTGAATATCGTTGATCATTTGAATGCCTCTTTAAAATTGGATGTGCCACCCCGCTATTGCAGGGTGGCTGAGATTCGTTTATTTGGAACTAATGCCTTTATTTTCAATCTGCTCTAATGAACCCATAAGTTCAATGCTGACTCGTCGATCGGGTTGCAGGCAGTTAATTAACTGAGCTTTCGATTTAAGCCCGTCGCAGCCATTTGTTACCTGTTCACGACTGCCTCGCCCTTCTGTTTCCATTTGGATATTGAGCCCACGTTGCTTCATATAATCAGCAAC
>CAYPYQ010000285.1:0-10762 GCA_964414735.1 uncultured Hydromonas sp. | reverse complement strand
TGTTGCGCCGTTTGCCCACGTCGGGCGCGACCCTGCGCACCACCACGCGTCATACCAGCTTTTGCTTGACTGATTGACGCATTTTGATTTTTACCTTCACCACGCGCTTCACGACCAGTCAAACCGGTTTTTTGGTTGTGCGCCACACCGAACGCGCTCATCAAATGCGCGTCTTGCGGTACGCTTTGACCTTCATCCTGCGATGGACGCGAGCGTTGCGTTGCATTGGTTTTCACTCCCAGTTCACGCATCAATTGCAGCACCTGCGGGCGTTCCCATTCGGCAAAACGACCCCGTTTGAGCTGGCTAGGCAACACGATCGGACCAAAGCGCACGCGGATCAAGCGACTCACGGTCAAGCCGATGGCTTCAAACATACGACGCACCTCACGGTTACGTCCTTCGGAAATCACCACACGCAGCCAGCGGTTCGCACCCTCACCACCCAAATGTTCCACTACGGAGAAACTGGCCAAACCATCTTCCAACTCAATACCATTTTTCAATTGATGCAGCTGTGCATCGGTGACCTCGCCCAACACGCGCACGGCGTACTCACGCTCGTGGCCGTAACGCGGGTGCATCATGCGGTTGGCAATATCGCCGGAGGTGGTTAAAATCAACAAGCCTTCGGTATTAAAGTCCAATCGGCCTACCGCCAACCATTTGCCTTTGCGGGTAAACGGCAAGCGGTCAAACACGGTCGGACGGCCTTCTGGATCGCTGTGGCTGACGATTTCGCCCGCCGGTTTGTGATAAATCACGATACGCGGTACGGTTGGTGTAAGTTTTTTGCGTTGCAGCAGTTTGCCGTTGATGCGCACTTGATCGTCATCACCAATACGTTGTCCCACGTGTGCGGGCATGCCGTTGACCGATACGCGGCCGGAGATAATCAGTTCCTCCATATCGCGGCGTGAGCCGATGCCGGCATCGGCCAGCACTTTTTGCAGTTTAATCGTGCCGTCCAGATCCATTTCGCTGTGCTCGTTGTCCACATCCGCGTCATCATCATGCCTTAATGTGTCGGCTGACGAATGTGCTTTGACATGAGCATTTTTGCCTGTATTTTGTTGCTGATTTTGCGGTTGATTCTGTTTGCGCGATGAGCGTACACCGGCACGATAGAGGCGTTGGCCAGTACGACCGCTTTTGGCATTTTCATTTTTTTCTTGCCAACCCCATTGTTCTGGCAATGATTCATCCTGCACGGCGGTTGTTTCGACGCGTGTGCTTGTTTGCACGGCACTGCTGTCCGCTTGTTCTGCGGGGCGCTGGGCGCGTTTACGCACGCCGTGTTTGCCACGCAATAAAGTACTTTTTTTCTTGGCTGGTTTGTGTTCGGTATCACTCATGGTGTTCATTCAATGTGGCGTGTACTGCGATTTGGCACATGCACGCGGTTGTTGTTTGTTAGTTGTTTGGATGATTATTGTCGGATTCGTTGTCCGCATCGTCTACTGCTGTATTCGATTCGTCCGCTGTGGGTGCTGTTTCCTCGATGGCGGATACATGAACGCTTGATGCTTCGCCCGCAGATGACTCTTCTGCGACCTCGTCATGCAGCACTTGATCGACCGCCGGAACCAAATTTTGCAATTTTTCAGTCATCTGTTCTAGTTTTGACTCAACGCTTTCAGTTGCTTCGTCTGCGTTTGGTTCGGGCACCGATTCTACATCGGTTATTGGGTTTTCGTGTGCGTCAGGCTGAACCGCTGTTAATTCCAGCTGCCCCGTATTCATGTCCTCTTGGCCAATCAACGCAGGGAGCTCTTTCAAAGACAGCAGTCCTAAATCTTCTAAAAACTGTTTGGTCGTCGCCAACAGCGCTGGCCGCCCTGGTACTTCGCGATGACCGACGGTATCAATCCAACCGCGCTCTTCCAGTGTTTTAATAATCTGTGATGACACGGTTACACCTCGGATGTCCTCGATATCACCACGCGTCACCGGCTGACGATAGGCGATGATGGCCAAGGTTTCCAGCACCGCACGCGAATATTGCGCCGGTTTTTCAGACCGCATGCGATCAATGTAGGGCAGCACATCCGCAGCCGTTTGAAAACGATAACCGGTTGCAACTTGCACCAGATGAATGGCGCGCTCGGACCAATCGTTTTTAATTTCGTCAAGCAGTAGGCGCAGCGTATCGTTATTAATCTCAATATCCAGCGCGGTTTTGATTTGTGCCAAAGTCATGGGCGCATCTTGGCTGAGAATCAGAGCTTCGGTGATGCGTTTGATTTCATTAGGCGTCATAGTGACCTATCAGTGATTCAGCGTATTGCAAGGTTTGGTTTAAACCCGCTTATGAACATCGTTGGTATGAACAATTGGTTGTATCAGGCGATACGAACAGCGTGAAACAATACAGAAAAGGATGATAACGCATAACCAATGAACGTTTGGACGGTTGATTGGATGATTTAGAGAAGGAAAGGCTTGTTGGTGTTTTTGTATGCCGACCGACTCTTTCGATACAGCTCTGTGGTTGCGGGGGCAGGATTTGAACCTACGACCTTCGGGTTATGAGCCCGACGAGCTACCATGCTGCTCCACCCCGCGCCAGATAAAATATTGTTCGATTGTACAACATCGAAACAATTTATGGTTGGCGGAAGCGGTGAGATTCGAACTCACGGAGGGCTCTCACCCTCGGCGGTTTTCAAGACCGCTGCATTCAACCGCTCTGCCACGCTTCCCTTACCAAGACGAGCATTATAGCTGAATTTATTTTTTTAGGCAAGTGTTTATTCGAACACACCACTTTTTTCGCCACACTTTACAGGAAAATGCGGGCAGCCGTCACCAGCCATCCCGCATTCTTTCTGTATGCACGAACCCACCGAAGCAATGGAAACACGGCTCAAACCGTTCAGATTTTCTTCATCACCAAGGTACCATTGGTACCGCCAAAGCCGAAATTATTACTCATCGCCACTTCGATTTTCAGGTCACGCGCAACGTTCGCACAGTAATCCAAATCACAACCTTCGCCCGGATTGTCCAGATTAATGGTCGGCGGTGATTTTTGATGCGCCACGGCCAATGCAGTGAACACGGACTCAACGCCACCCGCACCACCGAGTAAGTGACCCGTCATGGATTTGGTTGAGTTAACCACCGTTTTACCGACGGCATCCCCCAAGGCGCGCTTGATCGCTACGGTTTCGGCCACATCACCCAACGGCGTGGACGTGCCGTGCGCATTGATGTAGTTCACTTGATCCGGATTCACGCCCGCATCACGCATGGCGTTGCGCATGGAACGCATCGCTCCGTCACCGTCTTCGCACGGCGCGGTCATGTGGTTGGCATCCGCGCTCATGCCATAACCGACCAATTCAGCGTAGATTTTCGCGCCGCGCGCTTTGGCATGCTCGTATTCTTCGAGCATCAGTACGCCCGCGCCTTCACCCATCACGAATCCGTCACGATCCGCATCCCACGGGCGCGACGCACGTGCCGGATCGTCATTGCGTGTGGAGAGTGCGCGCATATTGGCAAAACCGGCCATCGCCAGTGCAGAAATGGTAGATTCGGCGCCACCGGCCAACATGGCATCGGCGTCACCGTACTGAATCATGCGCATGGCTTCGCCAATGCAGTGCGTACCGGTCGTGCAGGCGGTTACCACGGCCAGATTCGGACCTTTCAGACCATACATGATGGACATGTGACCGGAAATCATATTGATGATGGAACCCGGAATCAAAAACGGCGATACGCGGCGCGCACCTTTGTTGAACAAGCTCTCGCAGTTGGTTTCGATCATAGGCAAACCACCGATACCGGAGCCGATGATCACGCCAATACGCTCGGCGTTTTCTTCCGTCACCGCAAGGCCTGAGTCACGAAACGCTTGGATGCCAGCAGCCAAGCCGTAGTGGATAAAGGTGTCCATGGTGCGCGCTTCTTTGGCGCCGATGTATTCGCCCACATCAAAGCCTTTGACCTCGCCGGCAATTTGGCTACTGATGTCGCTGGCATCAAACCGACTGATGGTCGCAATGCCCGATTGCCCTGCAATCAGGTTACTCCATGTCGTTGCCACATCATTGCCCAATGGGGTCACAGCACCCAGACCTGTAATGACCACTCTACGTTTACTCATAGTCTACCTCTGTCGTTCAGCGCGCGTCGGCCGCACGCCATTTATCTCTTGCCTATACAATAAAAGAGACCTAACGGGTCTCTTTTATCTTGGCATTTCAAAACCGTTAAGTCGTCGGGACTTAGTCAATTATTTTGAATGCGCGGTTACGTAGTCAATCGCTTGTTGAACGGTTGCGATTTTTTCTGCGTCTTCGTCAGGAATTTCGCACTCGAATTCGTCTTCCAAAGCCATCACCAACTCCACAGTGTCCAAAGAGTCGGCGCCCAAATCTTGGGTAAAAGATGATTCGTTCTTGATTTCGGCTTCGTTCACGCCCAATTGTTCGGCAACAATCTTACGGACACGTTGTTCGATATTTTCCATTAATCTCTCCATTGGTGAAAAAATAAATCGAGTTGATTTACTGCATCATTGTAGCAGTATTTAATATGCATTTGACAAGTTTTCAAGTGTTTTTTAACGGCACGATCGTTCGTTTTTGCTTGGTTTTACAAGAAGTTACGGCTACTTGTTAACAATAAGATACAGTTAACGCAAGCATTCTCGACACTTAGCTGACAAACACTCAAATGAACTACTCATATTAAATTCGTTTAAAAATACCGATCTATCCTCTTTTTTGCTTGATTTAACTTTAGCCGCTGTTACGCAAACCAGCTGCAAGACCGTTAATCGCAATATGAATTCCGTCCTGAACCGCCTCGGAGTGATCGCCCGAACGGTAGCGTTTGAGCAGCTCGACTTGGAAATAGTTCAGTGGATCTAGATACGGCAGACGATTGCGTAAACTGCGCGCCAAAGTCTGGTTGCTACTCAACAATGCGTTCTCCCCGGTCACGATAAACAGCGCGTGGACAACACGTTTCCACTCGGCGATGATTTCACCGAAAATCCGCTCGGCCAGCGCCGAGTCTTCGACCAATTCAGTGTAGCGTTGGGCAATCGCCATGTCGGTTTTCGCAATCACCATATCCAGATTGGAAATAACGGATTGAAAGAACGGCCACTGCTCATACATCTGGCGCAATTCGCCCCAGCGCGACTCATCCTCACCCACCCATTGCTCGATCGCAGAGCCGACGCCATACCAACCCGGCAGCATCATGCGTGCCTGCGCCCATGAGAATACCCACGGAATTGCGCGCAAATCCTCGATGCGTTGTGATGGTTTGCGTGACGAGGGGCGCGAACCGATATTTAACTGAGAAATTTCGTTGATCGGCGTGGCCGCGCGGAAAAAATCCGTGAAGCCGTCGGTCTCGTAAACCAATTTGCGATAGGCTTTGAAACTCAAATCAGACATCTCGCCCATCGCGGTTTCAAAGCGCGACCAGTCATGCGTCTCGCCCACATCGTTGGCCACCGCTTCCATCGAGGCCGCCACCAGCGTTTCCAGATTGCGCAAACCCATATCGGGATCTGCGTATTTCGCACCAATGACTTCGCCCTGTTCGGTCAGACGGATTTTGCCCGTCATACAGCCCGCCGGCTGCGCCAAAATTGCTTCATACGACGGCCCGCCACCACGGCCAACCGAACCGCCACGCCCGTGGAAGAAGGAAACCTGTACGTTGGCATCATTTGCGGTTTGGATCAAAGCCTGCTGCGCTTCGTACAGCGACCAGATGGAGGTGAGGAAACCACCGTCTTTATTACTGTCCGAGTAGCCGAGCATGATTTCCTGCTTGCGCGCGCGGCGATTGAGCCACTCATTGACCAAATCAATCGCGAACCAATCGCGCATGATCGCAGGCGCACCGCGTAAATCTTCGATGGTTTCAAACAACGGCACGATGCCGATTTCACAGCGCGGCGCCGGCTGACTCGCCACCAAGCCGGCTTCTTTAAGCAGTACTGCCAACTCCAGCATGTCGGATACGCTGGTGGATTTGGAAATAATCGACTGTTCGATCAGGCGTGCACCGAATTGCTCGCGCAGCTCTCGTGCTGCGTTAAAAATCGCCAATTCATCGCGTAACAAATCACTCTGCGCCATCCACGGGCTGCTCAGTACGCGCGCAGAATGCAATTGTTCCAGCAAAATCTCACAGCGCTGCGATTCGTCTAAAGCTTTATAATCATCCGTCAAGCCAGCACTTTTGAGCAACTCGGCCACACACGCTTCATGTATATCCGAGTTTTGGCGCAGGTCAATCGTTGCCAAGTGAAAACCAAAAATATGCACGGCCTCGATCAGCTCGTTCAATCGCCCTTCGATCAATGCCGCACTGTTATTCGCGCGCAAAGAATCGGCAATAATCTGTAAGTCATGGGCGAATTCATCCGCATGTGCGTACGGCGGAGCGTCTTTGCTGCGTGGCTCCGGCGAGGCAATCATACCGCACAGATGTTGCGCCGTATTCGCTATTCGTCCGTACATGCCAACCACGGCCTGGCGATACGGTTCATACGAGCGATGCTGAGAATCGTCGCCGGATTGTTTGGCCAGCGCGTACAGACGCTCGCTCATCGTGGTGATTTCGGAGGACAGCGGCAGCTCTTCACCCAACGCATGCAGCTCATCCAAATAATGTTTGAATACGGTTCGTGCCTGCGCGTGCGTGCACTCGCGCAAGGTCTGTGCCGTCACAAACGGATTGCCATCACGGTCACCCCCAATCCACATGCCCATGGTCATCGGCAATAATTCCTGCACATCCGGCTCGGCCATGCCCAACTGGCGCGCCATTTTCTGGTAGCGCAGGGTCAACGACGGAATGCGTTTTAAAAACGTGATCGGATAGTAGCTCACCGCATTATTGATTTCATCAATCACATGTAGTTTGGATTTGCGCAAAATCGCGGTCTGCCAAAGAGTTTTAACCAAGCGCTCAATATCCGCGAGCAGCTCCTGCTCGGTTTCCTCATCGAGTTTTTCGGAATCGCGCTGAGACAAGCGATGCGCCAAGGCGCGGGTCAGATCCAAAATGGTTTTGCGCTGCACCTGTGTCGGATGCGCAGTCAACACCGGCACGACGGTCACACGCGACATCGCCTTGAGCGCATCTTTGGCCGACACGCCGCGCGCTTGTAAATTCGCCAGTGAACGTGCCAACGTGCCCACCTGCGGCTGCGCCCCCTGCAAACGATAGTAACGGCGACGGCGAATCTGATGTACGTCTTCGGCGATATTGGCCAGCAAAGAAAACAAACTAAACGCGCGAATCACGCGCAGCGCCTGCGCATTACCCAATCGCTCGCACAGATCCACGGAAATTTGCCGTGCTTCATGCGCTGCGCTTTGTTCGGCCTGAGAACCGAACAAACCCGATTCACTTTTGCGAAAGCGCACCGCTGCCTGACGAATGGTTTCCGTATGATCGAACGACTCATCACCCGCATAGGTGAGAATTGCAGCGCCCAGCATACGCCCGAGCAGGCGAATATCGTTGGTTAGCGGCAATTCTTTTTCATCCGCTTGGACTTGCAACAAAGGGGTCATGGGCAGGGACATCGAAGACATGCGTTCCTCTCAATAATCAATCTTAAACATTCACACCGATGGGGTGTCTATTCGATTCCATCGGCCGGCGCTAAGTCTAACACGACTGCGCCTCACCACAATAAGCGTTTTTCAGCCATAACGTTGCTTTTAAGGTATCTTTGTATCAAAACCCCTAATACAAAAACGGTATTTCATAAAAAAAACCGGATATTTTGCGCTATGATGAACTTATACCACACGCTCTAATATCAATATCACATACGAAAAAGCGCCTGGTTTTATCAACCATAAGGAGGACATCATGGGCTTTAAAGCTATCCCTTCTGCGATCGCCATTTTGATTGCTCTGATTATCTGGTTCATTATTCCCGTTCCTGCGGGTGTGACACCGCAGGCATGGCATCTGCTGGCGATGTTCATCGGGGTGATCGCCGCGATCATTGGTAAAGCCATGCCGATCGGCGCGATTGCATTTATCGCGATTTTACTGGTGGCGCTCACCGGCGTAACCTCCGACTCGCCCAGCGTAGCGCTGCAAGACGCATTGAGCAGCTTTGCCAATCCATTAATCTGGCTCATCGGTTTTGCTGTGATGATTTCACGCGGTCTGATTAAAACCGGCTTGGGCGCGCGTATCGGTTACTATTTCATTTCAATTTTTGGTAAAAAAACCTTGGGGATCGGTTATGGCTTGACCTTGGCCGAACTGACCATCGCACCAGTCACACCGAGCAATACGGCACGTGGCGGTGCTGTCATCCACCCGATCATGCGCTCCATCGCCGCCAGCTACGATTCTGATCCCGAGCATGGTACGCAAGGACGCATCGGTAAATATCTGGCTCTGGTTAATTACCATGCCAACCCGATTACCTCGGCCATGTTCATCACCGCAACCGCGCCCAACCCGCTGGTGGTGAAATTGGTTGCGGAAGCTACTGGCAAAAACATTCATTTATCCTGGAGCACTTGGGCATTGGCCATGCTGCTGCCTGGCTTAGTGGCAATTGTACTGATGCCGCTGGTGCTGTACTGGCTGTTTCCACCGGAAATCAAAAACACGCCGAATGCCGCCGCTTTTGCCAAACAACGTTTGCAGGAAATGGGCAAAATGACCCGTGGCGAGAAGATCATGCTGGCGGTTTTTGCCGTGCTGTTGTTACTCTGGGCGGGCATTCCGGCCATGATCCTCGGTGATGGTTGGACGGTGGATCCGACAGCCACCGCATTGCTGGGCTTGGTTTTGCTGCTGCTCACGGATGTATTGAACTGGGATGATATTCTCAAAGAAAAAAGCGCATGGGATACCATCGTTTGGTTCAGCGCGCTCATCATGATGGCTACGCTATTGAATAAACTCGGGCTGATCACATGGTTCTCCCAAACTCTGCAAAACGGCATCACCCAGCTCGGACTGGGTTGGATCGGCGCAAGTGTTTTGTTGCTGTTGGCTTATATGTATGCTCACTACTTTTTTGCCAGCACCACCGCACACATCACCGCGATGTTTGGCGCGTTCTATGCCGCCGGTATCGCGTTGGGCGCACCGCCGATGCTGTTCGCACTGATTATGGCGGCGGCTTCCAGCATCATGATGACCTTGACCCACTACGCCACGGGCACATCACCGATTATTTTCGGTTCGGGTTACACCACGCTGGGTGAATGGTGGAAAGCCGGTCTCATCATGAGTGTTATCAACCTCATCGTCTGGATCGTCGTCGGACTCGGCTGGTGGAAATTGCTGGGTTACTGGTGATCTGTCGCTGAAGTTCCAATCAAAACGCACCGAGCTCGGTGCGTTTTTTAATTGCAATACTACTACTCAAACGACACTTCATGCGCTACACCATCCACGCGCAATAGAAAGCCTCGAACTGTATACGGCTTCGGATAAATACTGCGCATAAGCGACATATACTCACGCATTTGCCGTTCATAATCCGGTAATGACCGCTCATTCCAGCCACTCTTGTAATCCAAAACGGTTATCGCCGAACCGCTGCGCACCCAGCGATCCATGCGTTTGAGCTGACCGTTTGCCATTATGAGATCCATCTCGTTGTACGCTTCATCCCATTGCGTCGGGTCAAACCATTGCTGCCATTCGGCTTGGGTGACAATGCGTTCACACCAATCGCACACGCGCTGCGCTGCGCTCAACTCAATGGCAAATTGCTCGCTCAGCTCCTGTGCACTCAACTCATACCGACCTCCTCGATCAGCCGCGCTGGTGAATCGATCCAGCGCCTGATGCAAAGCCTTGCCCAAACGTTGCTCGAAGTTGTCTTCGGGTTGCTCATCCGCAGCTATACTCAACCAAGCCGAGTTATTCCATGCATGACGCACCTCATCACTGACATCAATATCACTGTATGTATTGAGCAGCGGTGTGGTTTCATCGCTACTCACCTCTTTTTCATCAGCTGCGCTCATCGGTATATACTTTAACCATTGCTCCTGATTTTCGACCCACTGTTTCGGTTCATTGGGTAACACGCCCGAACTCATTGGCTCCAGCTCATGAATGGCCTTGAGCAATTGCTCAAACAAACCATTGCTCTTGGCTATTTTCTTTTTCGCCGATGTAGACTCATGCTCCGCCGCATCCGGCGTCTCATCACCCAACTCCTGTGCCGCACTGATGACCAGCATCTGCCGCGCGCGGGTCATCGCGACATAACATTTGTTAAAGTGCTCCTGCTCATCCAGCGCCTGCGCCTCCGAGCGCCGATGTGAGCGCCACTGGCCGATGCGCTCGCCAGTACTCACCCACGACACATGCGCAGGGGCAGAGTCATCGGGATGCCAATCGATCAGCCAATAATTCACATCCGCACGAGCCTTGGCAGTTTTCATGTCGATCAAAAATACGATCGGCGCTTCCAGCCCTTTGGATGCATGTACGGTCAAAATTCGCACCGCATCACGCATACCGAGCGGCTCTCCTTCCGAATGCCCGTCCTGCGCACGCGCCTGCGAGCGTCGCAGCGCATACAAAAAATCGGACAGACTCGGATAACGCCCCGAATTGACATCCAACGCCAACTGCAAAAAACTCTGCAAATTCGCCTGCACCTGTGGATTCAACCAAGTCGGTACAACGCGCGCATACGCCTCAAAAATCCGCCCTTGCGCATAAATACGATCCAGCACATCGTGTACGGGCAAACGACCAGCCATCGCCTGCCATTGACTCA
>CAYPYQ010000284.1:0-3414 GCA_964414735.1 uncultured Hydromonas sp. | reverse complement strand
GGTGGCCTGTGACGAAAAGGGCAATATCGACGTGGACGATCTGCGTGCAAAAGCCGAAGCGCACAGCGATAATCTCGCCGCATTGATGGTGACTTATCCGTCCACGCACGGCGTGTTTGAAACGCGCATCACCGAAATCTGTGACATCGTGCACCAGCATGGTGGCCAGGTGTACATCGACGGCGCGAATATGAATGCGATGGTCGGCTTGTGTGCGCCGGGGCAATTCGGTGGCGACGTATCGCATTTGAACCTACACAAAACCTTTGCCATTCCGCATGGCGGTGGCGGTCCGGGTGTGGGGCCTGTGGCCGTGGGCGCGCATTTGGCCGAGTTTTTGCCGAATCTGAATAGCGTGGGTTACCAACGTGATGCGCATGGCATCAGCGGCGTGTCCGCTGCGCCATACGGCAGCGCAGGCGTATTGCCGATCACGTGGATGTACATTGCGATGATGGGCGCGTCAGGTTTGACCGAAGCGACCGAAGTGGCGATTTTGAACGCGAACTACATCGCGCATTCACTCAAAGAGGACTTCCCCGTGCTGTACACTGGTGAAAAAGGTTTGGTGGCGCACGAATGTATTCTCGATACGCGCGGCGTGAAAGACACGGCGGGCATTACCGTGGATGATATTGCCAAACGCTTGATGGACTTCGGTTTCCACGCGCCGACCATGAGCTTCCCTGTGCCGGGCACGCTGATGATTGAGCCGACCGAGTCGGAACCGTTGGAAGAGCTGGATCGTTTTATCACCGCGATGAAAACCATCCGCGCTGAAATCACGGCGGTCGAAAAAGGCGAAGCGAGCAAAGACGACAACCCGCTCAAACATGCGCCACACACCGCAGAAATGCTGGTGGCGAATGAGTGGAATCACGCGTACAGCCGTGAGCAAGCTGCTTATCCGGTGGCAAGCCTGCGCCAGCGCAAATACTGGACGCCCGTGGCGCGCGTGGACAATGTGTATGGTGATCGTAACCTGTTCTGTGCGTGTGTGCCGATGAGTGAATATCAGTAAATCGGTTGCAGGAACGATAGAAAAAGAGGCGGCTTCGGCTGCCTCTTTTTGCATGGTGCTATGTGTTGTATTTCTTTTTTGATTTTTGTGTAATCGTTTTTTCACGGGATTGTCATGTGGTTGCTTTAGGATGACGGCGTTTTTAACTTCCCTGATTTTTTAGTGAGAATCCGATTATGAATACCGCTACTATCACGCAGCAGGCGTCGCACCACGCGAGTTCGTCCAAGCCGAATTTGCATGCTAAACCGCACTGGGCGAGCATTGCCTTGTTTTTTGGACTTTTGTTGGCCGGTCTGGCTTATACCGGCTTAAGTATTGGCAATGATATTGCCGATACCGGTACGCGCACGGTGACGTGGCTGCCGTATATTTTACTCGGCGTGGCTTTACTGATCGCCTTGGCTTTTGAGTTCGTTAATGGCTTTCATGATACGGCCAATGCAGTGGCGACGGTGATTTATACGCATTCTTTGCCGCCGAATGTCGCTGTGCTGTGGTCGGGCTTTTTCAACTTTTTGGGCGTGTTGTTTTCCAGTGGTGCGGTGGCGTTCGGGATCGTATCGCTGTTGCCGGTTGAACTGATTTTGCAGGTGGGTTCGAGCGCCGGTTTTGCCATGGTGTTTGCCTTGTTGATCGCGGCGATTATCTGGAATTTGGGCACGTGGTGGCTGGGCTTACCGGCCTCATCGTCGCACACGCTGATTGGTTCGATCATCGGTGTGGGCGTGGCCAATGCCTTGATGCACGGTCGTAATGGCACCAGTGGTGTGGACTGGGCGCAGGCGACGAAGGTGGGTTACTCTTTGCTGCTGTCTCCATTGGTGGGATTCTTGTGTGCGGCGGGTTTGTTGTTGGCTTTGCGCGCTTTTGTAAAGAATCGCGCGTTGTACGATGAGCCAAAAGGCCAAACGCCGCCGCCGTGGTGGATTCGTTTGCTGTTGATTTTTACCTGTACCGGCGTGTCGTTTGCGCATGGCTCGAACGATGGTCAAAAAGGTATGGGTTTGATTATGTTGATTTTGGTTGGTACTGTGCCGATGGCATATGCGCTGAACCGCTCCATGCCTGTGGATCATATGACGCAATTTGTGGCGATGTCGCAGGCGACGCAGCAGTCTTTGAGCAAGGAAACCACAATCGCAGCACCGGCTGATTCGCGAGCCGTATTGTCAGACTATATCCGTACCAAGTCGGCGAAACCGGAGCTGATTCCTGCGCTGACCAGTGTGGTGGATTCGATCGGTCAGCAGGTCAAGCAGCACGGCACTTTGGCTAAAGTACCCAATGAGGCGGTGGCCAACGTACGTAATGACATGTATCTGGCCTCCGAAGCCATTCGTTTTATGGAAAAGGATGAAACGGTCAAGTTGAGCGCAGAGAGTAAAACCAATCTGAAAGGCTTTAAGAAAGAAGTTGACGAAGCCACCAAATTCATCCCACTGTGGGTGAAGGTTGCCGTCGCAATTGCCTTGGGCTTGGGAACGATGGTCGGCTGGAAACGCATCGTCGTGACGGTGGGTGAGAAAATCGGCAAATCGCATTTGACCTACGCACAGGGTGCATCTGCGGAAGTTGTGGCGATGCTCACGATCGGCGCGGCGGATATGTTCGGACTGCCGGTGTCTACCACGCATGTATTGTCGTCCGGTATTGCGGGGACGATGGCGGCGAATCGCTCCGGTTTGCAGTGGTCGACGATCCGTAATCTCGCGATGGCGTGGGTGTTGACTTTGCCTGCGGCGATTATGTTGTCCGGCTCGTTGTACTGGTTGTTTACCAAACTGTTCTAAATTACTATTTAAAATGATTTAAAAGAGGCAAATGCGCTGCGTTTGTCTCTTTTTTTGCTTCAATTGTTGCGATCACGCTGTCTACATGTCAACGGATTTGTGTGGTCACGAATTAAGGAGAAAAAGCGGCGATCCAATCACTGTCGTGGAAATATTTTGCATTTTCAGATGGTAATGATATTCATCAAAATTTCACCAAAAAATCATAAAGGGGGGTTGTATGCTATCAATTAATGATTCTCTGAAAGGCGTGTGGCTTGCCGCATTCGTAGCGATGTTGGGCGTAGCCTGTACCTTGGGTGCGAAAACGCCGAAAACGGCAGATGATGATTTGCTGCGCACCAGCGATACCATGACGCGTTTTGAGGTCAATGGCAAAATCTACTATCAAGCACTCGCACCTTGCTGCGATAAATTCAACCCACTGTATGATGAACGTGGCCACTATGTGTGTGCGCCGACAGGCGGCTACACGGGGCGAGGCGATGGTCAGTGCCCAGAGTTGCGCGAAGTGTTGGGCAAAGCCGAGGGCGTATTGGTGAAAAATCCGTTCCGCAAATAATGATGCTGTATGTATGATGCAGACTTATTGAGATGAAA
>CAYPYQ010000283.1:0-1014 GCA_964414735.1 uncultured Hydromonas sp. | reverse complement strand
GCCAGCGTGCGCAATACCGCAGCAATGATGATGGCCGCGTACGCGAGCTTCATCCAACGGGGTGCGACGAGCATCCGCGCCGTGTGTCCGAGTGATACGCGCGACATCATGGCGATAATCAATCCGGCGATGGCGCCAATGGTCAAAAGATGTAATGCGCCTGAGTTCGGATAGCCAATGGCCAATAGCGCACAAGCCAAAGGCAGGGCGACAAAACTGATGTGCAGCGACCAGAGTAAGGGCGTACGTCCCGTAGCGTACCAGCCCCACAGATGCCAGCGGTAAAACAAAGCCACCGAGGTGAATCCCGACACAATTCGCAATGCGATCGTCAGATCGAATAACCACGCCAAGCCCATTAACACCAAACCGACTGAAGTGAGGCGCAGCAGCCATGGTGACTCGGGTTTGCGCCCGTATTTCACCGCGTTTTGCGTGAATGCTGGAATCACGCGTCCGCCCATCAGATTGACCACGATGGCGATGAGCCAGACGGCGGCGTAGTGAATCTGCGTGGCCCAAGCGGTTTGCCCGCTGGCGTGTGCGTAGTAGCTCATGGCATTTAATACGGCAAACACAGTCATAATCAATAGAAATGGTGCATTGCGCCATTGTTTCACTTTTAAAATCATTCGGGCCAGCACCAGCGTCACGCCGATAATCGCGGCTAAATCACACAATGCCCATAGCCACAAAGGAAACTGTGGAAACGCCGCCAAGGTCGCCAAACCAATGCGCGGCAACAACCATAAACCCACCAGACCGATCAATAATCCGCCGCGTGCGCTCGGCACACCGGTCCAATTCTGTGCCGCTGTAAGCAAAAAGCCCATGATGATTGCCAGCGAAAAACCGAAAATCATTTCATGCGCATGCCACCAAGTCGAGTAGTTTGGCGCCAGAATCGAGGCTGACAGTACACCATGTAGCGTCAATACCCACGGGATAATGATTAAAAAAGCCAACACACTGCCAAGTAGGAAAAAAGGCCGAAAACCCAATTCAAATAGAGCA
>CAYPYQ010000282.1:0-3976 GCA_964414735.1 uncultured Hydromonas sp. | reverse complement strand
CCCGAACAAAGCTTTTATCTCAGCCGCAGGCATCGATTTAAAATTCGGCGTGACCTGCTTTTATCTGGAAGAGCTACCGATGAAGCAACGCGCACTGGCCAGCTCGCAGCAGCGTATTTTGATCGCCGATCACAGCAAATTCGGGCAGACGCGCGCCGCCTACATCGGCGCACTGTCGCAATTTGACACGCTCATCACCGACCAAACGCCCGACACTGTATTTACCGAGTACTTTCAGGCCAATCGTATCACACTGATCTCCCCAGATAAAAAATAATTCATTGATTTAAAAGAGTTTTTATCTTTAAAAAACTTTACACAGTCTTCACGATTGCGTCACGATTTTCACACAATATCGCCATGATAATTCTTTAGTATGAGTGTCAACAAATGGTGCGAATACGCATTATTGGATGACGCTGACGGCGTTTTAGCACTCTCGATGAAAGAGTGCTAAAATACCATCAGACAAAACCGATGCTTGTTTGCAATTTAAAACGAAGTATCGTCGAGTTGGTGGGATACATCAACCGAATGGAGAAAAGAAACACATGACCACATACGCAATGAGCCCTTATTCAGCCCAATACAACCAGCTGCTCGCAGTGCCGAGCATGGGTGATTTGGACGCATACACGCGCGCGGTGAACGCAGTGCCTATGCTCACGCCTGAACAAGAGTACGAGTTTGCGATGTCCTACCGCGCAAACCCGAACAACCTACAGGCCGCACACGCACTGGTCGTGTCACACCTGCGCATGGTTGTATCCATTTCGCGCAACTACATGGGCTATGGCCTGCCGCAAGGCGATTTGATTCAAGAAGGCTCAATCGGCCTGATGAAAGCGGTCAAACGCTTTGATCCGACTCGTGGCGTGCGCTTGGTATCGTTCGCGATCCACTGGATCAAGGCGGAAATCCACGAATACATCATCAAAAACTGGCGCATGGTGAAAATCGCCACGACCAAGGCGCAACGCAAACTGTTTTTCAACTTGCGCAGCCTGAAAACCGGCGAGCACATGACGCAAGACGAAGTACGCAACGTCGCCAAAGTCCTGCACGTCAAACCCGAAGAAGTGATCGAGATGGATCAACGTCTGACCGGCCGCGATATTGCGATTGACGGCGGGATGAACGACGACGAAGATGCCGTGGCAATGGCACCGATCGCCTACCTCGCGGACGAGAGCCAAGAGCCAACTCAGGTCTTGGCACGTGCCGAGAGTGATCGTCTGCAATCCTCAGGCTTGAGTGCCGCGCTGGATGTGCTGGATGCGCGTTCACGTGACATCATCGAAGCGCGCTGGTTGGCCGATGACGAAGGCAAAGGACAAACGCTGCATGACTTAGCCAACAAATACCAAGTCTCTGCCGAACGCATCCGCCAGATTGAAGCGGCGGCGATGAAAAAAATGCGCGCGCATTTGACCGCGTAAACTATCTAAAGCATCGAAAAATCAACGATAATACGGCGTGGGCGCAAACCCGCGCCGTTTTTAATTGAGGAACAACATGAATAACCCGTGGAGCAAAACCGCTCAAGACACCGTCGAGCAATGGATGAGCAATTCGCCGCTGCGCGATTTGAGCCAAAATGCCAAAACCTTTCTGATTGGCGCACTGCAAAAAATGGACGTGGTCACCCGCGAAGAATACGACGTGCAGGTGGCGTTGCTGGCACGCACGCGCGAGAAACTCGAAACGCTGGAAAAGCAGGTGTCCGATCTGGAACGCAGCCTCGCGCAAAAATAATCCATTCCAACACCCTACTTCAAACGGGCGCATTGGACACCTGGACGGGTATCCAATGCGCCCGTTTTTCATGCGTGACACAGACACCCCTAATGCGCAAAATCCGCCGAAAATCAATTAGTCGATTTACCTATCACTATCGACCAATGCCATAAATATTATTATATTTTCAATTTTATATAAGATAATCAACCAGTCAATAGTGGTTTGACACGCATAAAATAACAGAGTAAATTAGCGCCGAATTGATAGAAATCAGGGGAAGTTGGGTGAGAATCCCACACAGAGCCGCTGCGGTGTGAGAACGGTTGTTTTCGAGTCCGAATGCCTGTTTTATCAGACACCCATCTTTCCCGGCCCTGGAGAGAAGTGACGATCACAGCATGAGACCGCACTCAGGGATGGGAGCGGTTTTTTCATGGACAAGGCACGCATCACATGTTGAAAATAGGCGGATACCAAAAACTGAGTCTGCAGGATTTTCCTGGCCATGTGGCGGCATTGTGCTTCACCTCCGGCTGTCAATTGCGTTGTCCCTACTGCCACAACCCCGAGTTGGCTCTACCCAAAAACAGTCACGCCGAATCCTACGCGGCCCGTCACACCGCATTTTTTGACTATCTGTCCGAACGCCGGCATCTGATAGACGCCGTGGTCATCAGCGGCGGCGAGCCACTCATCCAAAAAGACCTCATTGACACACTCCACACCATCCGACAGATGAACTTGGCCATCAAGCTCGATACCAACGGCCTATGCCCCGATGTATTGGAACGGATATTGGGCGATGGTTTAATCGATTATGTCTCGCTTGATTACAAAAACATCTGGACCCATTGGCCACAAACCGTGGGCTTGCGCAAACAATCCAAAACCTATCAGCTTTACGAGGCGTGGAGCGCCAGTTTGCAATTACTGCAACAGAGTCCGATTGCTTTTGAGCTGCGTACTACGGTTATCCGCGAGCTGCACCCGCCGAAAATTCTGGAGGATATGGCGCTGGAACTACACGCCAGAGGCGCGACTCAGAGCGCATGGTTTTTACAAACCTACACCCACACCGGCGCACAGCTGCGTGATTGGCTGCCGCACACACCACCCATTTCATTATCTGCTTACTCGTTAGAAGAAATGCGACAAATCGAACAGTCGCTCAAACCATGGACACCCGCAGTGCAACTGCGCATCCATTAACACAACTCGGGAGGAATCTATGAACTATCAAGTCACCAAACGTGATGGCCGTCTCATCGCCTTTCAAATCGACAAAATCCGCAAAGCCATGCAAAAAGCCTTTGAGGCGCAATCGGTTCACTGCGATGGCGGGGTATTGGATTTACTGGCCTTGCGAGTGACGGCAGAGTTCGAGCCTCTCATCAAAAACCATATTATTTCGGTCGAGGAAATCCAGGACGCCGTGGAAAGCGTACTCATCCAAGCCGGCTACACCAAAGTCGCGCGCGCCTACATTCTCTACCGCAAACAACACGAAAAAGCCCGCGATGCGGTGAACACGCTGATCGACTACCGCAAAGTAGTGGATGACTATTTGCAGGTCGAAGACTGGCGCGTCAAAGAAAACTCCACCGTGACCTACTCGGTCGGCGGATTGATTCTATCCAACAGCGGCGCGATCACGGCCAACTACTGGCTCTCCGAAATTTACGACGAGGCCATTGCCAACGCGCATCGCAACGGTGACATCCATATCCACGACCTGTCGATGTTGACCGGCTACTGCGCCGGTTGGTCCCTGCGTCAATTGATTTTTGAAGGTCTGGGCGGTGTACCCGGGAAAATCACGTCGTCACCGGCCAAACATCTGGCGACGCTGTGCAATCAGATGGTCAATTTCCTCGGCATCATGCAAAACGAATGGGCAGGTGCGCAGGCGTTCAGCTCGTTTGACACCTACTTAGCACCGTTTGTCAAAGTCGAACAACTCTCACAAACTCAGGTACAAAAATGCATCGAGTCGTTCATTTACGGCGTGAATACGCCGAGCCGCTGGGGCACGCAAGCACCGTTTTCCAACATCACTTTGGACTGGACAGTGCCAGCCGATCTGGCGGGCAATCCAGCCATCGTCGGCGGTAAAGAAATGGACTTCACCTACGGTGATTGTCAAAAAGAAGTGGATATGATTAACAAAGCCTTCCTCACTATCATGCTCAATGGTGACGCGCAAGGGCGCGGCTTTCAATATCCGATTCCGACCTAC
>CAYPYQ010000281.1:0-3362 GCA_964414735.1 uncultured Hydromonas sp. | reverse complement strand
GAATGACGATACCTCGTGCGTGATGGCGACGGCAGCGCATCCGCTGCATCAGTTGGCCGATTTTCTCAATCCGAATATGGTCAAGGTGGTGTTGGATGAGCAGCAGCGCGCTTTGTATTTCTCGCGTGCGCCGATTCCGTATCCGCGTGACTGGATGAAATCGCAAAACCATACCGACGCGGCGCAAACTTTGCCCGCAGATGTGCCGGTGTTGCGTCACATGGGGATTTACGCCTATCGCGTTGGCTTTCTCAAACGTTATGGCCAACTGCCGATGAGCCGTTTGGAGCAAATCGAGAGTTTGGAGCAGTTGCGTGTATTGGCCCATGGCGAGCATATTTCCGTATTCATTAGTGATGTGGCCGCTGCGCCCGGCGTGGATACGCCGGAGGATGTCGCACTGGTTGAGCAATATCTGCGTGATGCAGCGCGGTAAGATTTTTTAAAGCATAAGATTTTTTAAACTTGACCGAAGCCCGAGCCTCAGGTAAGGTTATGGGCTGATATTTTTAGACTTACTTGGGAAGACACACCATGCGTATCATCTTATTAGGCCCACCGGGCGCAGGCAAAGGCACTCAGGCCAATTTCATCAAAGAGCATTACGGCATTCCGCAGATTTCTACCGGTGATATGCTGCGCGCGGCGGTTAAAGCGGGTACGCCGCTGGGTATCGAGGCCAAACAGGTGATGGACGCAGGTCAATTGGTGTCTGATGGTTTGATCATCAATTTGGTGAAAGAGCGCTTGACGGAAAGCGACTGCGCCAACGGCTACCTGTTTGATGGCTTCCCACGTACGATTCCACAAGCAGATGCACTGAAAGACGCACAAGTATCGGTGGATTTTGTATTGGAAATCGACGTTCCATCTGAAGAAATCATCAAGCGCATGAGCGGTCGCCGTGTACATCCTGCATCTGGTCGCGTTTACCATATTGAGTACAATCCACCCAAAGTGGAAGGTAAAGACGACGTGACGGGCGAAGATTTGATGCAGCGTGACGACGATAAGGAAGAAACTGTGCGCAAGCGTTTGGACGTGTACCAAGCACAAACCCGTCCGTTGGTTGATTATTATGGTAATTGGGCGGTTGGTGGCGACGTGGCCGCACCGAAATACCGTAAAATCTCTGGCGTAGGTTCGGTGGATGAAATCCGTGCGCGTATTCTGGAGGCGTTGCAGTAAATTGTCATTGCCTGCTGAATAATGCCCCGAGAGATGCAGCATCGGGGCATTTTTTCGTATAGTTTATTATGTATTAATTTAAAATCGTTACTCATGAATCAAGAACATCACACACACAACGATGACGCTGAGTCGCTGCAAGAGCGCACCGATACCAACGACGGGACGCATGCGCACGGCCACATTAAAAGTTTCGTACACCGCAAAGGTCATTTTTCCGAGGCGCAACGTCGTGCATATGAAACGCTTATGCCACAATTTGGTATCGAGTATGAAAATCGTCTGAAAAGCGCGCAGGAATGGTCAGCTATCTTTGGCAACGATCATCCCATTGTGCTGGAGATTGGTTGCGGTATGGGCGAAACCACAGCCAAAATCGCCGCGCAGAACCCGAATGTCAACTATATTGGTGTTGAAGTGTTTACGGCAGGGGTGGGCGCTTTACTCAAGCGGGTGCAGGAATATGGCTTGACCAATCTGCGCATCATACAGCACGATGCGGTGGAAATCGTGCGCGATATGATTCCACAGGGCACTTTAGCCGGTGTGCATGTGTTTTTTCCCGATCCATGGCATAAGGCGCGACACCACAAACGTCGATTGATTCAAGCGCCATTTGTACATGAGCTGGCTTTGCGTTTGAAAAATGGCGGATATATACACTGTGCAACTGATTGGGAGAACTACGCGGAGCAAATGCTGGCGGTTTTGAGTGGTGAGGAACTACTCAAAAATACCGATTCAGCCCAAAGTTTTATACCACGACCAGAAAGCCGCCCGCTGACCAAATATGAAAATCGTGGTAATCGCTTAGGGCATGGGGTTTGGGATGTACTTTTCGAGCGAAAGTCCGTATAATCCCAAAGTTATAAAAACGGATCAGAAAAATACCGTTCAGAGGTCAAACGATGACTCGTTTGCTTATTTATTCAGTACCAAGGCAAATTAATAATATGAATCAATCAAAATACATAAACAATCGCAAATACAAGCAATTAGGCTTCACTCTGTTGGAGTTGTTAATGGTTATCGCCGTGATTGGCGTTTTGGCAAGTATTGCCGTGCCGCGCTTGCAAAACTACTCACAAAAAGCGAAATTTACTGAGGTGATTAATGCGACTGGCTCATACAAAGTAGCGGTTGAGCGCTGTATTACCGAAAATGCGAGCGCAACAAATTGTAATGGAGGAAGCAATGGTATTCCGAGTGATATTACAGTGGAACAGGGGAAACTTGCTAGTTTAACGGTAAGTAACGGTGTGATTACAGCGAAAGGGAATACAAGTGATTTTAAAGGTGCTACCTACATTATGACCCCTACAGTTAAAGACTCTACGATTACTTGGGCTGTAGAGGGTACTTGTGCTTCTGACGCGCCGACTCTGTGTGAGGGTACTAAAGTATCAACAAACTCAACCTCCTCTGGAGCAACCAGTAAGTGATTGGGCTGCTTAGGTTCATACCTTATTAAGCCACTTCAATTTGAAGTGGCTTTTATTTTGCGTAATAACAGTGGCATTTTTTATGGCAAAAGTGTCGCTGGCCTGAGCGTCGCTTGAATCGGCGCATGGTCGGAACGATTGCGCCAAGCTTGCCCCATTTTGACGTGTGCATCGGTGATATCAAAGCCGCGCACGTACAGCCGATCCAGTTTGAACCACGGAATCATGCTGGGGAAGGTGCGTCCAAGCGCTTGTTGCTGCGGATTAAATCGAGTCGGTGCGAGTGCGGTATGTGTGATGGTCTTGGCCAAACGGCGCAGGCGGGTTTGTTCGCTATTCGCATTGAGTAGTGTACCGCGCTGAATGGTTTCGATCGCATCCTGTAGCAGCAGTTCGCGTGTGAGCAGATGGTGTACGTGTAGATTCCAGTCATTGAAATCACCGGCGACGATCAGCGGTGCGTGCTTGGGCACAGATTCACGCACATGATAAATCAAAGCCTGAGCCTGTCGTACACGACTAACTTTAAATAGACCGAAATGTGAATTGATGACATGCACTTCGCCCAACTGCGGATGATCCAGCGTTGCATGCAGGATGCCGCGTTGCTCCAGGCGGTGATCAGAGACATCGATATTGCGCCACTGCTGGATCGGATATTTGGACAAAATGGCGTTGCCGTGGTGTCCGTGATCGTAAATCGCATTGGCACCGTAGGCGATGTGCGGATAA
>CAYPYQ010000280.1:0-2500 GCA_964414735.1 uncultured Hydromonas sp. | reverse complement strand
GACGCACAGCAAAACGACCCGACCTATCTGGCCAGCGCGGCACAAAGCGACGTACTGAATGCACAAAAATCTCAGGTGCGTGCAGCGGTATTACCCACCGTGACCCTCTCCGGTGGTGTGTACAATACGCGCAAGCAATTCTGGGGCAACGTCACCTCAGTCAACAGCCACAAAAAACCGGCCACACTCACCGTGGGATTAAGCCAGCCGATTTTCGCACTCGACAAAATCACCGCACTCAAACAGGTGAACGTGCAAAGCACCATCGTCGAGCTCAAAATAGCGCAAGCCAAACAAGCGCTCATCACCCGCGTGGTACAAGCCTATTTCAGCGCCTGGTTGGCCGAGCACAACGCGCGCGTGGCCGACAGCGTGGCCAAAGCCGCTGAACGCCAGCTGGAAATGGCGAAGAAAAACTTCGAGGTCGGCAACACCACCGTGATTGACACCGAAGAAGCCGCTACCGTCTGGCACAACGCGCAAGCCTCGTTGATCAACGCGCACACTGCCTGGGACAATGCAAAAAATGCTCTGGAACTGCTGGTCGGCCATCCGATCACCGAACCGCTGTCCGGCATCCGTGCGCCGCTCAAGCTCAAAATGCCCGTACCCGGCACGGCCAACTCATGGGTCGATGAAGCCAAACTCAGCAATTACGACGTTCAAATCGCTCAGCTCAACTACCGCTTCAACATTCTGGACACCCAGCGCATCGGGCAAAAACGCCTGCCGCAAGTCAATGTCGTGGCCAAGCAAACTTGGGGCAACACCGACTTTCGTCGCGATACCGACGAAAAATCCGCAGTGACCACCGTAGGCTTGGAACTGTCCGTGCCGATTTTCGACGGCGGCCTCATCAGCGGTCAGGTGCGCGAAGCACAAGCACAGGAAAACATCAGCTTCCAAACCCTGCGCGCCACTCAGCAATCCGTCGCGCAAACCACCCGCACAGCGTATAACCAAGCGGTGAGCGGCCTGGCCACACTCAATGCACTGGAAAGCGCGCGCGGTGCGGCACAAAAATCCGCTGATGCGAATATGCTCGGCTACCAATTGGGCATGCGCATCAACATCGACGTACTCAACGCACAAAACACCTACGCGCAATCACAATACAATCTGGCACAAGCGCAGTACAACACGATTTTAGGTAACGTGAATTTGAAAGCCGCCATCGGACAACTGGGTGACGAAGATGTGCAATACATCAATGCACTGCTGAGCAATAATGCTTCCACCTCGAAATAACGATAAATAACGATTTCAATCATCATAAAAAACCAAAAAAGAAACCCAAAAAAGCCGACGAATCCGTCGGCTTTTTCACGCGATGCAATGACATTTATTGCGTTGGTGTTACACCCGTTGCGGGACGCTCGCCCACGGTGGTTTTTAACTCTAAAGTAAGCCCATTGCGTTGAATGGTCAATATCACCGACTCACCCGGTTTGAGCTGCGCCACCGCACTGACCATGGTATTGACATTGGCAATATTGGCATCACCCACTTTGGTCAATATATCACCGACCTGCACGCCGGCTTGCGCCGCAGGACCGTTGGTCGCGACGCTGGCGATGATCACGCCGGAGACGTTCGGCAGATTGAATGCACGCGCCATTTGCGGTGTGATGTTTTGACTGCTCGCGCCGATGTAGCCGCGCGAGACTTTACCGGTTTTAATCAACTCCTGTGACACCTGCTGCAGCGTTGATACCGGAATGGCAAAGCCCACGCCCGCGCTACCGGTGTTATTGCCTGTGCCCGAATTAACGATAAAATTATTGATCCCAACTAAATTACCGTTTGAGTCAATCAGCGCACCACCCGAGTTACCCTCATTAATCGCCGCATCGGTCTGGATGAAATTCTCAAAGGTATTCACGCCCATTTGCGTGCGGTGCAGCGCGGATACGATCCCCATCGACACGCTTTGACCAACGTCAAACGGATTGCCGATGGCGAGTACCACATCACCCACGCGCAGCTCATCCTCGCGCCCCATGGTGATGGGCGTGAGATTCGGCAGGTCGATTTTTAACACCGCCAAATCATTGTCCGGATCCACACCGACCAATTTCGCCGGTGCGTCGCGATTGTCATCGAGCACCACTTGAATCTGCGTAGCGCCGTTGATCACATGCTGATTGGTGACGATGTAGCCCTGTGCATCAATGATCACGCCCGAGCCACTGCCCTTTTCCACGCCGGCGGTCGCGCTGTTGGTCGTATAAATGCGCACCACCGAAGGAATGGCTTTGGCCACCGCTTCATGGTAGGATAGTCCGGCCAGATTGGCGGGCGCTTGTTTGAACGTCAAATTTGCGTTCGGATCAACCTGTCTGACTACCGTGCCGCCGCGTCCCAGCGTGGATAGGTTAAACGGCAGCCATTGCGGCTTGAGCGTGATGACGATGAACGCCAGCAACACCAATACCGTAACGATTTGCGTTAACCCTAACCAAACTTTTCTAAACATGGAACGTACCCAATTACTGAATGA
>CAYPYQ010000279.1:0-13209 GCA_964414735.1 uncultured Hydromonas sp. | reverse complement strand
CGTTTGGGTGCGGAAGTAACCGTGCTCGAAGCCATGCCGGCATTTCTCGGTGCAGCCGATGGTGCGATTGCCAAGGAGGCGAAAAAGCTGTTTGAAAAGCAGGGCTTGAAATTTGAATTGGGCGTAAGCATTGGCGAAGTGAAAACCGCTAAAAAAGGCGTGAGTGTTGCGTACAAAGATGCTGCCGGCGCAGAAAAAACCTTGGACTGCGATAAACTGATCGTATCGGTCGGCCGTGTACCGAACACCGATGGCTTGAATTTAGAAGCCGTTGGCGTGAAAACCAACGAGCGCGGTTTCATCGAAGTCAATCACGATTGCCAAACTGCGGTTACTGGCATTTGGGCGATCGGTGACGTGATTCCGGGGCCTATGCTGGCGCATAAAGCCGAAGACGAAGGTGTGGCAGTCGCAGAGCGCATCGTCGGTCAAAAACCGCACATTGACTACAACTGCATTCCGTGGGTGATCTACACTTCACCAGAAATCGCTTGGGTGGGTAAAACCGAAGAGGCATTGAAAGCAGAAGGGCGTGCAATCAAAACCGGCCAGTTCCCATTCATGGCCAATGGTCGTGCATTGGGCATGGCGCAGGCGGATGGCTTTGTGAAGGTGATTGCCGATGCGGCAACGGACGAAATCCTCGGCGTGCATATCATCGGTGCGGGCGCATCTGATTTGATCGCGGAAGCCGTGGTGGCGATGGAGTTCAAAGCCTCTGCGGAAGACATCGCACGTATTTGCCATCCACATCCGAGTTTGTCGGAAGTGATGCGCGAGGCCGCTTTGGCGACGGATAAGCGTGCCTTGAATATGTAAACCAGCATGCTGCCGTTGTATGGCTGAAAAGCCCGTACAACGGGTAAACAACTGGATGCAAGAGATAAGCTGACCGCATAGGTCGGCTTATTTTTTATATTAAGGTTAAAAAATAGCTGGAAAATAATCAAAAATCTGTTGTTTTCTTCGTGAATCGAATCAAAATTTAAAATTTTTGTCATTAGTGATTTTTCGTTTTATGTAATCGTTTTATGTAATCGTTTTTATATTTGTATCTAAATTTCATTAAAAGCTCTGTTTTTTATATAAAAAATTCAAATTCAAGTAATATTTAAATAAAATTTCATTACACAATTCTTTCACAAATTGCTTGACATCGTTAACCAAAGGAATAGAATGGATGCACCGTAACCATGCGGAAAAGAAGATTGATTCGCTTTTTTTGCACCGAGCAAACTCCTTTGAACAATGGTGTGGTGATTTCCAGTGCATTTCTGTAAATCTTGAGTGCCAAGCAGAATGCGGTAATGACCGCCTCAGAGTTTTAAAAGTTTTTTAAGTTTGTAGCTGATAAAGTCCGATGGATTGGATAGTGGTTGAGAAGTTGGGGTTTATGTAGTTAGCATCAGGTAGTATTTGAAGGTGAGCAGTCTTTTTATGGGTTTGATAATGTAATCGTTTTCGTATCCATAGTGCGTTTCAGTAGTTTTGCAGTATCTTTGTTTGAATAGTTTATTCAGTTGACCACTTTTTGATCCATTCGGATCGCGGGGGAAAGATAATGTCTGAGCCAAGAAAATTACCGCCGTTAACGTTGCAGCAAATTATTTTGATGAATTTCGGGTTCTTTGGGATTCAGTATAGCTTTGGTTTGCAACAAACTGCCATCAATCCGATTTTTTCATTCTTAAATGCCAATCCAGATGAATTACCGCTGTTGAATCTGGCTGGGCCGGTGACGGGGTTGATCATCCAGCCTCTGATCGGCGCGATGAGTGACCGTACCTGGAGTCCACGCTGGGGTCGTCGTAAGCCGTTCTTCCTCATCGGTGCGATCGGTTGTAGTTTGTGTCTGTTCATTTATCCGTTTAGTACTGCTTTGTGGATGGCTGTTTTGCTGTTGTGGTTGCTGGATGCGAGTAACAATACTGCGATGGAACCGTACCGTGCGTTTATCGCGGATCGCTTACCGCCAGAACAGCATGCCAGTGGCTTCCTGACTCAAAGTTTCTTTACCGGCTTGGGTATTACGTTGGCAAACGTATCTTTGTATTTCTTCCAAAAATCCATTACGGGTCAAACCGCTTCGGGTATTCCGCACTGGGTATTCGGTTCGTTCCTCGTCGGTTCGATCTGTTCCATCGGTTCGGTGCTGCTGTCTGTGTCAAAAACCCCTGAGATCCCGCCGACTGAAGAAGAGTTGGCCTTGATCCGCTCGAAAAAAGGTGCTTTAACTGAGATTGCCGAAGCGATCAAAGAAATGCCAAAACCGTTGTGGCAATTGGCTTTGGTATATTTGTTCCAATGGTATGCGATGTTCTGCTAGTGGCAATATGTATCGCACAGTATTGCGCAATCGGTCTGGAAAGCCACTTCTCAAAATAAAGAATTGTATTCGCAAGCAGTTGCATGGACGGGTTTGGTCAATGGTTTTTACAACGTCGTGACTTTCTTGTCCGCATTCGCTCTGGTGGCTATGGCGCGTAAATACGGTGCGAAATGGGTGCATGCCGGCGCATTGATTTTGGCTGCGATCGGTCTGTGGATGTTCCCGCATATGAGTAACAAATACATGCTGTTCATCCCGATGATCGGTTTTGGTATTGCTTGGGCGAGTATGATGGGTGTGCCGTATATCATTGCCGTTGCCGCTATTCCGCGTGAACGTTATGGTGTGTACATGGGTATTATCAATATGATGATTGTGATCCCGATGCTGATTCAAACCCTGACGTTTGGTAAAGTGTATCACTTCTTCCTTGGCGAAAATCCGGGTAACGCAATTATGTTTGCAGGTGCATTGCTGTTTGTTGCTGCGATGGCGACGCTGCTGATCAAAACACCGAAACAGGAATCTAATTTACCAATGCCTGCACGTATAGGTGGCGGTCATTAATTACGATTTTTGGTTCAAGTTAAAAAGTATGGGGTGAAAATCCCATACTTTTTTATTTGCAGTACAATGTAAGCGCTTTATCGGCGGCTTGCTGAAAAGCGTTGCACATATTTATTCATAAGACTGTACAACCGGTCAAGTCACACTTTATTAGGAGAATCATCATGTCGATTGTGAAAGTAATTGAAGTTATCGCCTCATCACCAACCAGCATTGAAGATGCTATTCAAAGTGCAGTGGCGGAAGTGTCAAAAACCGTACGTAATATTGACTCGGTCTATGTGCAGGATATCAAAGCGCATGTGAAAGACGGTAAAATCACGACTTACGGCGCGATTTGTAAAATTTCTTTCCGCGTGGATAAGGCTGATTGATCGTTCGAATCAAATCATTCGATACATAAAACGGGTGCAATCTGCACCCGTTTGAGGCTGTTGATAAAGTCCCTCGCCCCTTGGGGAGAGGGATATAGGGAGAGGGGATTGGAAATTCATTGTTTGAAATCAATAGGTTAAAAAACACCCTCTCCCCTTGCCCCTCTCCCGTAAACGGGCGAGGGGTAAAAACAGAGGTTTGTCAGCAATCTGAACGGGTGCAATCTGCACCCGTTTTGTTTGATGTGAGGTGAAGCGATCAGCCACCCAAGGCCAATAGTAAATCCACTTGAGTGATGTATTGATTGTAGCGGGTAGCCAGATAGGTTAATTCGGCTTGACGACGAGTTTCCTGCGCGTCCAACCAGTTTTTCAGGCTGTCGGCACCGGCGCGATAGCGCACTTCGTACAGACGCTCGGATTCACGCGCTTGGTTCAGCGAGCGCAATTCCTTTTCTGCCTTTGCTGCGTACAGGGTGCGTGCTGACAGGGCGTTTTCTACCTCTTGCAATGCCGAGTACACCGTTTGGCGATGAGTGATGGCCGCCTGCTCATAGGCGGCTTTTGAGATTTTTAGATTGAGTTGGTTTTGATTCCAGTTTAAAAATGGCAGTGCCAGATTGAGTGCCAGCGAGCCGACCGGATCACTGAGGATTTTAGATAATGAGGTTGAGCCGGTGCCAATGGCGCCAGTGAGTGTGAAGTTCGGATAGAAACTGGCTCGTGCGACATCCACACTACCGAGTGCTTCACGCAAACGCATTTCAGATGCGATCAGATCCGGACGGCTGGCGATGACCTCGGCTGGAATCCCTGCGGCTACGTCTGGTAAAGCCCCGCTGGGTAGATTTTGCGGTTCGCCCGAAATATGGGCAGAGGGTGGAGCGTCAAACAGAATGGCCATCGCGTTGCGCGCGATTTCTCGTTCTTGTTTCAGGGCGTCTTGCGAGGCTTCTTGACTGGATAGACTGCGTTCGGCGGTGATGACATCGAGTTTGGATACTGAACCGGCGCGGTATTGGACACGAACTAAATCCAATGTTTTGCGTGCATAGGCGATACTTTGCTCGCCAATGCGAATTTGCTGATTGAGGTAGGCCAGTTGCCAATACAGTTTAGCGACCGATGACTCGATCGACAGTTTGGTACTGAGTAAATCCTGTTCGCTTGCTTGAGCCTCCCATTGTTTGACACTGGTGGCTTTCGCGATTTTACCCCAGAGGTCCACTGTGTAAGAGGCGGACAAACTGGTGGAAAAACTACGGGTGCTGCTGGCGTTACTGCTGTCCAATGAGCGCGAACTGGATGCGCCTGCTGAACCAGAGACGGTTGGATATGCGTCGGTGCGCGCTAAATCGGCATTCAACTGCGCCTGATACAGTTTATAACCGGCGGCGGCCAGCGTATTGTTTTTCTCCAAGGCCAACTCAACCAATTGATTCAAGCGTTGCTCATGAAATACTTCCCACCATTTGCTGTCAGCGGTACTCAAACTGTCATTACTACGGTTGTTTGCATTTTTCCATTGAGCAGGTGTCTGGATGGTGGAGAGCGATTGCTCAACGGTAGTGCCGGTACTGACGCAGCCGCTCATCAAGACGCTGATGATGAGCGCGCCGGTCAAATGAAGTCGAAAAGAATGCGTATTTTTTTGCATAGGTTTACTCACGGGAAAGCGCAACGACCGGATCCAGTTTGGCCGCATTTTTAGCAGGTAAAAAGCCGAAAATCATACCAATCAGGGTGGAGCAGGTGAATGCGGCGATGATCGAGGTCAGTGAAAAAGCCATGCTGAAATCAGTGCTGAAATGATCGAATATCGCACCGATCGACAAAGCCAACCCCACGCCCAACAGACCGCCGAGCAGACAGACCATGACGGCTTCAATCAAAAACTGCTGCATGATGTCACTCTGACGAGCGCCAACCGCCATGCGTACGCCGATCTCTTGGGTACGCTCGGTCACGGACACCAGCATAATGTTCATCACGCCGATACCGCCGACGATGAGAGAGATCACGGCGATCATCGAGACCAACAGCGTCATGGTTTTGGTCGTGGATTCGATGGTTTGGCGAATGGTGTCGCTGTTGGAAATATAAAAATCCTGAGAGCCATGACGCTGAGTCAGAATTTTCGTTACACCTTGTTCGGCTGCTTGGCTACTGACACTGTCGGATACGCGCACGGTGATGTTACGCACATAGGTTTGCCCGAGCAGCCGGCTCAGTACGGTGGTGTAGGGCACCCAAATATTCAAATTTTCATCGCTGCCAAACGCGGATGATTGCGGCTTGCTCACACCAATGATGCGTACGGGAACGTTGCCCAGCATGATGACTTGGCCGATCGGATTGTCATTTTCACCGAATAAGGTTTTGCGCGTATTCGGATCAATCACGGCTTCTTGGGCGTATTGCGTAACGGATTGGCGATCGAATTTTTGTCCCAATGCCATTTCGATGCCTTTGACTTTAAAATATTGTTCGCCGACGCCTTGTACCTGTGCGCTGACTGCGTTATTACCCAGTCGAACCGTGACCGAGGTGCTGACGCGCGGCGTAACGGAGTCAACGTAGGGCTGTTGTGCCAGCACATCGGCATCGGCTGCGGTGAGCGTGCGGATGGAGGAGGCTTTGCGATCGCCCCAGCCTTTACCGGGATAAATGTCAATGGTATTCGTACCCATTGAGCTGATGTCTTTGAGGATTTTTTGCCGAGAGCCTTCGCCGAGTGCTACAACCGAGACCACCGAAGCAATACCGATGATGATGCCAAGCATGGTGAGGAACGTGCGCATGCGGTGCGCGAGCATCGCGCGGGTGGCCATTAACGCGGCTTCTTTGAAGCGATCCAGTAAACCGAACAAAGGTTTGCCACCGCTTTGCGCGAGTGTTTTCGCCTCTTGTTGAACCTGACGGATGTTTTCAGTGGGTGGCTGCGTGGTGTGGGTGCTGGTGTGGGCTTCTGCAATGGCTTTGGCGTTGGCATTGTCAGTGCCGGTATCGTTATTTGTGCGGCGATCGTCAATGATACAGCCATCGCGGATTTCGATGATGCGATTGGCGTTGGCGGCAACTTGCGCGTCGTGCGTGACGATAATGACGGTATGGCCTTCGTCATGCAGCTCGCGCAAAATGCGCATCACTTCCTGTCCGCTTTGGCTGTCCAATGCGCCGGTGGGCTCGTCGGCGAGGATGACTTCACCGCCATTGACCAAAGCGCGGGCGATACTGACGCGCTGCTGCTGACCGCCGGAGAGCTGACTGGGGCGGTGGTGTTTGCGTTCGCCCAGCCCGAGACGTTCGAGCAGGGCGGCGCTGCGTGAGCGGCGCTGTTCGGTGCCGTAGCCGGCGTAAATCGTGGGAACCTCAACGTTACCCATCGCGTCCAAGTCGCCGAGCAGATGATAACGCTGGAAAATGAAGCCGAAATATTCACGACGCAGGCGTGCCAATTCGTCCGGCTCCATATTGCCGGTTTCCTGTCCGTTCACCAGATAACTGCCGCGCGTCGGGCGATCCAGACAGCCAAGAATATTCATCAGCGTGGATTTGCCCGAACCGGATTGGCCAATGATGGCGACCATTTCACCGGCGGCGATTTTTAGATTGATATTATTTAAAACGGTAACGACGTCATCGCCCGATGGAAATTCTCGGTACAGGTCGCGAATTTCCAATAAGGCAGGGCGCTCATCGGTGTGTGGAGTGGCTCTATTCATCGCATTGCTTCCGTTTACATCGGCGGCGGGCCACCCATGCGACGGCTGGAGGTTGTTTTAGAAGCATCGGTGGATTGGCTAACGACGACTTGCTCGCCTTCGTTCAGGCCGGACTTAACCTCGGCATTGACGTTGGTGTTCAGCCCGATATCAACCCATTTTTCCGTGGTTTTGTTGTCTTTACCCAGAACCAGCACTTTATATTGACCTTGTGCATTTTTCTCACCCAAGGCCGTGGATGGGACGATCAGCACTTGCTTGGCCGAGTTGACGATGATGGACACTTGCGCGGTCATGGAGGTGCGTAGTTTGCCATCGGTGTTCGGTACGTCCAATAAACCATAATAGTAAATGGCTGAGGAAGATGAGCTACTGCTGGAAGAGCTGGACGAGCTACTGGATGATGAAGAGCTGGACGAACTGCTACTGTCCGATTGGGTGGTCGGCCCCGGATCAATCGAGCGCAATGTGGTGTCATAGCGTTTGTCCGGCTCACCCAGAATGTTGAAATAGGCGGGTAGACCGGCTTTGACTTTGGTGACATCGCCTTCGGAAATTTCTGCGCGAATGGTGACTTTATCCAACTGTGCAATGGTGGCAATGGTCGGTGAGGATTGACTGGCGTTAATGGTTTGGCCTTCTTCGACCGGTAGTGATACCACTACGCCGGTAATTGGTGCGACCACCTGGGTGTAGCCGAGGTTCAGTTTGGCCGTGCTGACGCTGACTTTCGATTGATCCACCGAGGCTTTGGCCGAGGCGAGTGTGGCTTTGGCAGCGTCGTAGTTTTCCTTTGAAGTGGCACCTTCGGCCAGCATCATTTTCTGACGATCAAAGTCCAGCTGCGCTTTGACCAGTGCGGCTTGATTGCTGTTGAGCTGTGCTTGTGCCGTTTGTAGGGTGTTGGCTTGCGTGCGCGGATCAATGGTGGCGATCAAATCGCCTTGTTGCACTGTTTGCCCCAGTTGTACTTTGAGCGATTTGATTTCGCCTGTGACTTGCGCACCAACGGCAACCTGTTTGTACGGTTTGATCATGCCGGTCGCCAGTACCGTCTGCTCCAGATCACCGCGTGTAACCGGTGAGGTGATGTAGTTATTCTGTGATTTGCTGGGGAAAAAGAATAGTTTGATAAGCCCGGCAACAACCAGTGCGAGCAGTAAATAAATCAAACGGCGAACCCAAATATTGCGCCACAGTTTTGCCAAAGCATTCATAAAAATCCGTTTAAATGGAGCGGATGTATCACACTGTATCCGTGGTTAAGCGTCAATATCGCTCAAATGGATATTTGAGCGATATAAAGTTGAATTGATTGTACGATGAATTTATGGAGCAGTTTTGAGGATGCTGTTTAAAGTTTGCATTTGTTTGCCCATGTCATCGCCGACCAGTTGTTTTATGGTAGATTGTGCGGTAGCAGATTGCACGCCCGCTTGCTATAGGCGGGTGAGCAGAACTTGCTCATCAATGTGGCTGACTTGGGATAACTCAGTGATCGAGGCGTTCGATAGGATACTAACGGAGTTTTTAAACGGAGGGCCGCCATTGCCTTCGCCACCGCCTAAGTTGAGAAAGCTCAAGGCGAGGATCAAGGCGAATAATGCCAAAATACCTTTGCCCAAGCCCGTGCGGAACATGTTTTTAAAACCTTGGAAATTCACGGTGACGTGTAACGTAACTGCGATCACCATCGCCCAACCGAGCCATTCATGTGCGGTTTTATTCAGTCCGCTGTCCCAGTGAAAGAACATCAATATACCTGTAACACCCATTAATAAAAAAGAGCCTGCGACGAGCGGAGTGACCCATGAGCGTTGGAGTTTGGACGGGTTTTGATTAGTAGCCATATGTATTCCCCTTGGGTAGTGAAGTAATCGTTTTGCTATCAATATAGCGCTTAATGCAGTTATTTGCCATGATAAGGGGAGTTCTTTCGGGCTTTATTGCTTGAATGTAAAGTTTTGTAAACGCCTTTAAGTGAACAGTGTGTTGTATTTTTGATGGTGGAAATTTCTAAAAATACTGAAACTCCGAAAAAAACTAACAAATTTTGCTAAAACCATTATTTAAGGTCGATATTACCATGTGCAAACGATTTTATTATGTAAAAATACCATCCGTATACTGAGATTTTAGATGTTTATTCTGCATTGATGGTGGATAAGAGTTGCTGAAGGTTTTTTCGTTTTATGAGTTTTGTAACCGCTTACAGATTTTATACTATTTATTAAAAAGGGAGGTTTTCAATGAATGCGATAAGTGAAAATATGTCCGTGCTTTATGCTTGGCAAGGTTTTAAAGAAGGTGAATGGCAAAACGCCATTAATGTGCGCGATTTCATTCAGAAAAACTACACCTTGTATGAAGGTGATGCGTCTTTTTTGGCTGGGCCGACTGAACGAACCCAAAAAGTCTGGGCGAAGTTGGAAGAATTACTCGCCCAAGAGCGAGCCAAAGGTGTGTTGGATGTGTCTCAGATCCCAACCAGTATTACCGCACATGAAGCCGGCTATATTGACAAAGATTTGGAATTGATCGTTGGTTTGCAAACCGATGCGCCGCTCAAACGCGCGATTATGCCGAACGGCGGTTTGCGCATGGTTGAAGGCGGCATGAAGGCCTATGGTTTTGAATTGGACGAAACCGTTAAGGAAATCTGGAGCAAATACCGCAAAGACCATAACCAAGGCGTGTTTGATGCGTACACACCGGATATTTTGGCTGCGCGTAAATCAGGCGTGATCACCGGTTTGCCGGATGCATATGGTCGTGGTCGTATCATTGGTGACTATCGTCGCGTGGCGTTGTACGGTACGCAGTTTTTACGCAAAGAGCGTCAAGCGGTTTATCACGAGCTGGACGACGCGGTGTTTACCGAAGAAGTGATTCGCGCTCGCGAAGAGTTGTCCGAACAATTCCGTGCTTTGGATGAACTGGCGCAAATGGGTCGTCAATATGGTTGCGATCTGACCCGTCCGGCAGCGAATGCGCGCGAAGCCATCCAATGGACTTATCTGGCGTACCTGGCCGCAGTCAAAGAGCAAAACGGTGCGGCCATGTCAATGGGGCGCGTGAGTACCTTCCTCGATATTTACATCCAACGCGATTTGCAAAACGGTACGATTACCGAGGAGCAAGCGCAGGAAATGATGGATGATTTTGTCATCAAGCTGCGCATTGTGCGTTTCCTGCGTACACCTGAATACGACGAATTGTTCTCAGGCGATCCGACTTGGGTCACTGAATGCGTGGGCGGTGTGGGCGAAGACGGTCGTCCGCTGGTGAGCAAAAACAGCTTCCGTATTTTGAATACTTTATACAACTTGGGACCAGCGCCAGAACCAAATATCACCGTGCTTTGGTCTACTCAATTAACCCGTGGCTTTAAAGATTTCTGCGCGAAAGTATCCATCGACACCAGCTCGATTCAATATGAAAACGATGACCTGATGCGTCCGCAGTGGGGTGATGATTACGGTATCGCGTGCTGCGTATCGGCTATGCGTATTGGTAAACAAATGCAGTTTTTCGGTGCGCGCGCGAATTTGGCCAAAGCTTTGCTGTACGCGATCAATGGTGGTGTGGATGAGAAAACCGGTGCAGTCGTGGCCAAAGGTTTTGAGCCGATTAAAGCCGATGTGCTGAATTACGAAGAAGTGATTGCCAAGTTTGAAAAAATGATGGACTGGCTCGCGGCAACCTACGTTAAAGCGCTGAACTGTATTCACTACATGCACGACAAATACGCATACGAGCGCATCGAAATGGCGCTGCACGATCGCGATATTCTGCGCACCATGGCCTGTGGTATCGCGGGTTTGTCGGTAGCGGCGGACTCTCTGTCTGCGATCAAATACGCCAAAGTGCATGTCATTCGTGATGAAAACGGTTTGGCAATTGATTACCGCACCGAAGGCGAATTCCCAACCTATGGTAACAATGACGATCGTGCGGATGATATTGCGGTTTGGTTGACCACACGCTTCATGGAGAAAATCAAACAGCAGCCGCATTTTTACCGTAATGCGACGCCAACGCAATCGGTACTGACCATCACGTCTAACGTGGTGTATGGTAAAAAAACCGGTAATACACCGTGTGGTCGTCGTGCCGGTGCACCGTTTGCACCTGGGGCAAATCCGATGAATGGTCGTGACGTCAAAGGCTTTGTGGCGGCAGGTGCGTCTGTGGCGAAAATTCCGTACGAAGCCGCTTTGGACGGCATCAGCTGGACGGCCTCTGCGACACCGGATGCACTCGGTCACACCGAGTCAGACCGTGTGGCGAATTTGTCCAACTGTCTGGACGGCTACACAGCGGCAGGTGGTTTCCACGTCAACGTCAATGTGTTCAATCGTGAAATGTTGATTGATGCGATGAACCATCCTGAGTTGTATCCACAGTTGACCGTGCGTGTATCGGGCTATGCGGTGAACTTTATCAAACTCACGCGTGATCAGCAGTTGGATGTGATCAGCCGTACCTTCCATTCACATATTTGATGGTAACAGGAGCTGGAGATATGAGCCGGTCGATGAATCTGCGTGCGCTGTCTCCAGCATCTTCCATGGCAAAGGAATCCGTGAGTGAGGCTTCGTCGATCACGGGTTTTTTGCATTCATTTGAATCTGGCGCGGCGGTGGATGGACCGGGCATGCGTTGTGTGTTGTTCATGTCGGGCTGTCAATTCCGTTGCCTGTACTGTCATAACCCGGACACATGGAAACTGCACAGTGGACGCGAAGTTAGCGTGAATGAGGCTTTGGCTGAGATTGCGCCATATGCGGGGTTTCTCAAATTCAGCGGTGGCGTGACCATCTCGGGTGGCGAGCCACTGATGCAGGCTGAGTTTGTCGGTGCATTGTTTCAGCAGATCAAGCAGCGCTGGGGGTTGCACACCGCTTTGGACACGCAGGGATTTTTACATGAGCATGTGGACGATGCGTGGTTTGCGCCGGTGGATTTGGTGTTGTTGGATATCAAGCACATCGTGCCGGAGCGCTATTTGCGCTTGACCGGCAAGCCTTTGCAGCCGACCTTGGATTTTGCGCAGCGCTTGGTGCGGCTCAACAAACGCATGTGGATACGCTATGTGCTGGTTCCGGGTTGGACGGATGATGCGGCGGATATTCGCGCGCTGGCGCAGTGGATTTCAACGCATATTGCCACGCATGTGGATCGCGTTGAGGTGCTGCCATTCCACCAAATGGCGCAAAACAAATGGGCTGAAATCGGTATCGAATATGAGCTCAAAGATACACCCACCCCTACGCCCGAGCAGGCAGCACAGGCGCGGGCGATTTTTGCGGAATTTGGCTTAACGGTTGCGTAAATGATTGCGGTATAAAAAATAAAAGGAAGCGGATATGGCACAAGCAAATGTTCAAACACCTGCTTTGGTACTGGCCGTGAATGAGGCGCAATATAAAGCGCACACGATGGATGCTGAACCGCTGCGCTATTTGATCAGCTCTGCGGTGGCAGGCTCTTTGATTGCTTTGGTTTTGGCTGTTTGCTTGAAAATGGGGCAGGTGTTGTATGCCGCGCATGTGGCAGCGTATTACGTGCCGGTGTCCGCGTTTTTTGGCGTGGCTTTGTCCACCATCATCATTTGCAAGGTCGAATTGTTCACCAGCAACATCATGTATATGACCTTTGGGCGTCTGGCAGGCGTGAATAACACCCGTCAAATGTTACAAAGCTGGTTCATGGTTTATGTGGGCAATGCCATCGGCATCGCGGTATTTGCATGGGTATTCATGTCGGCGAACTCATGGGGTACGGTGACAGCCGAACATTTGCTGTTTAATGTGGTGCAGCATAAAGTCGAAGCGAGTTTCGCCGCGATTTTCTGGAAAGGTGTGCTGTGTAACTGGGTGATTTGTCTGGCGGTCTGGGTGCCATTGAAACTGAGCAATGAAGTGGCGAAAATCCTGATGACGCTGTGCTTGGTGTTCGTATTCTTTTTCAGTGGTTTTGAGCACAGCATTGCCAATATGGCATTTTTCGCTTTGGCTTGGGTATATGGTGGTTTGGACGCGTTGTCCATCAGTCATGCGCTGCATAATCTGATTCCGGCAACTTTGGGTAATATTGTCGGCGGAGCGGTTTTGGTCGGGATGTTGATGTATCGTCTGGAGCGCCATACGCTGCCGACTCAGGAAGAAAAAACTCAACCCGAAGCAGCGCATGCGCCCATTTCAACGACATC
>CAYPYQ010000278.1:0-1543 GCA_964414735.1 uncultured Hydromonas sp. | reverse complement strand
CACCGCGTCGTTTATCGCGATTCTCGCCAGTGAGCTGACCGACACCATGATTTTTCATAAGATGATGCAACGCACTTGGCTCACCCGTGCGCTCACCAGCAATGCCGTGAGCATTCCGCTGGATACCATTTTGTTCACCTTGCTCGCGTTCTACGGCATCATGAGCTGGAACGAAATGACGCAGATCGTCTATGCTGATTTGATCTTTAAAGCAGTGATCGCCACCGTGGTTGCTTTGGCCGTACATTTCGGCCTAAAAAAGCGCAACGGCGCGGTTGAGTTAGCCGCATAAATTGGCTCTATCAGGTGAATTGATGACTTGGCTCACCCATGATTCGGCGCATGTCGCCGCGCCGCTCAAAACCATAGCCAATGCGCGCCCCGATCTGCAGACGCAGATTGAGCATGTGATTGATCTGCCGATCCTGTGCCTGCGCAGCCAAAATCCGGCGGCAGGCAGTACGCTGTCCATTAGCTACACACCAACGGCGCGGATACTCGAATTATTCGCGCTGGATGCGTACATCAAAGCCTATATCGGTCATACGCTGGTGCGTGATATGGAATATTTTGTGCAAACCATCGCCGATGAGTGTGCGCGGGTATTGCAAGTGCCTGTCGAATGCGTTGGACAAATTCGTTACAACGGCTTGAGTATGGGGCAGAATATTCGGGTGTGTGCGGGTTCGTAAAATCTAATAAAAACAGGGCGCTATCAGCGCCCTTGTTTTTATTGAAACCATCCCAATCATCAAGCTGATTTTTGTACCGCTTGAATCGCAGTCAAGGCGATGGTGAAGACGATGTCATCGACCAACGCGCCGCGTGACAAGTCGTTCACCGGCTTGCGCAGACCTTGCAGCATTGGGCCAACGGCAATCACGTTGGCCGAGCGCTGTACCGCTTTGTAGGTGCAGTTGCCGGTGTTCAGGTCTGGGAAGACAAATACGGTGGCGCGACCGGCGACTTTGGAGTTTGGCGCTTTGGATTTGCCGACGGATTCCACAGAGGCGGCGTCGTATTGCAATGGGCCGTCAATCGCCAAATCTGGACGTTGTGCCTGTGCTAATTTAGTGGCTTGATCGACTTTTTCGACGTCAGGGCCTGCGCCGGAAACGCCGGTGGAGTAGGAGATCATGGCGACGCGCGGCTCGATACCGAATGCTTTGGCGGAGTCAGCCGATTGAATCGCGATGTCAGCGAGCTGCTCGGCATTTGGATTCGGATTGATCGCACAGTCACCGTAGACCAATACTTGATCCGGCATGAGCATGAAAAATACGCTGGATACGATGTTGGAGCCGGGGGCGGTTTTGATAATTTGCAATGCTGGACGCACGGTGTTTGCCGTGGTGTGAACTGCGCCGGAGACCAGACCGTCGATTTCGTCCAAGGCCATCATCACCGTGCCTTGCATCACGGTGTCTTGCAATTCTTCCAGTGCTTTTTCAGCCGTCATGCCTTTGTTTTTGCGCATTTCGACCAATGGGGCGACGTAGTTGGCGCGGGTTAAAGCTGGATCCATACATTCGAGTTCAGCCGG
>CAYPYQ010000277.1:0-4197 GCA_964414735.1 uncultured Hydromonas sp. | reverse complement strand
CGTGGCTCATCATGAATGTGGCTCAACCGTATTGGGTTGAGCCATTGGCATTACTGAATGTCAATGCTTTTTGCCAAAATATTGCGAGCGACTTCGCGAGCGGCTTTTTCGACTTCTTCGTTGGTGACTTGATGACCACATTCGTGGCAGCATTCGCCGGCAAAATGTCGAAGTCCCATTTCGTCCGTATCTCGTGGGAATTCGTGAAAGCAAATCGGGCAAGTGAATCGGTTCATAGGTTGTTGTGCCATTGTGTGTCCTTCCGGGGAAGGTTAATTGGTTTGATAGTTTCCTAGTTATCTGTCGCCAATATAATCCTGATTGATGGTTTTTTTAAGGGTTTTTTGTAACAAGCCTGCAAATTTCCCCTTTTTTGATAATTACTTAGTGAGATGTTTGCAAAATTCAGACAGTTTTGAGCTATTCGTGCAATTGTTTTGTGTAAACGATTGCATTTAGTTCTGTCACTAAATATCCTCATCGCGCAGGTGAGGGCTATTTTTTAAATTGTCAAAACAGGTTTGGATAATAGCAGGGGCATGTGCCATGAGGTTAAACCGCTCGGGGCTCGCGAGCCAGTTGACAGCAAGACCGCCTATCGTGGAGGTGAGTAAAAGAAGTGCTCGCTCGACATTGAGATTTTTTGGCAGTAAACCTTGACGTTTGCTTTCTTGCAGAATGTTGATCAGCAGCTGATTCCAGCGTCGATGGTATTGATATGAGAGTTCGATAATGCCTTGGTTGTGCTTGGTTTGCTCGCACTTGAAGTTAAGAATTGTGGCGAATTTTCTAATTTCGTTGCTTGAAACTAAGGATTGGCAGTGATCCAGCATGCCATTGTATAGCGCGGTCAGCGGATCGTCGCTGTGGGCGGGCTGGGAGGATTGCTCCAAGTGTTGTTCGATATCAGCAAAGTGTTTTTGAAATAGTGCATCGAATAAATCTTCTTTATTTTTGAAATGCCAGTACAGTGCACCGCGCGTTACACCTGCGGTTTTTGCAATTTCGTCCAATGAGGCCTGTGCTACGCCGCGATCGTAAAATACGATCAACGCGGCTTCAAGCAGATTATTGCGGGTTTGTAGGGCTTCTTGTTTGGTTTTGCGCATGGTTTGGACATGATTTTGAAAATAATATGACTCATACTGATAGCCAACAGAATACCATAAATTTATCATTAAAATACAGTTTACATACATTCATGTATGAATGTATAATTTCGCAATGTCCTTATCCTTGCTTTGTTTTATAATGATGGCCAATGTAGGTAATCGTCCGTCAATTCATCGGAGGAGGTCTGATGTTTCCTTATCAAGTAAATAGCATAGGCTAACGGAGCACATGGGTGGGGCTTTGGATGAGCGAATGACTGGGCTTGGGCAAGGCAAGTAAGGGTGTGACAATTAATCAAATGAAATGGGTAGAGATGATGCAAACAATGAACCGTAATCCAATGCGACGCAATTGGCGTTTGAGTGCCTTGACACTGGCGCTGGTCGCGAGTCTGAGTCTGATGGCATGTGGCAAAAATTCCAATCAGGCTGCCGGAGGGGCACAAGGGCAGGCGCCGGTAGTGAGCGTGGTTACGGTGGCGCCCACTTCGGTGGTGTTGGACAGCTCGCTGTCAGGGCGTTTACAGCCGATCCGTGAGGCACAGATCATTGCGCGCGCCACCGGTGTGGTGCAAAAGCGCTTGTTTGCCGAGGGCAGTTATGTGAAAGCAGGTGCGCCTCTGTTTCAGATTGAAAATGGTTCGTATGTAGCAGATTTAGAAACCGCGCGTGCGAGTCTGGCGACCGCCGAGGCAAATTTAGCCAAAGCCAATGCTGATTTGGTGCGCTATCGTCCACTGGTTCAAGCCAATGCGATCAGTAAACAAGAGTACGATGCGGCCATTGCCCAGCAGCGCTTATCGCGTGCTCAGGTGCAGAGCGCCAATGCTGCGATCAAAACCGCGCGGATTAACGTTGGACATGCCTATGTCACCGCGCCGATTTCAGGGCACATCGGCAAAGCGCTGGTGACCGAAGGCGCGCTGGTGAGTCAGTCGAGCGCGACACAATTGGCCTTGATTCAGCAAACCGACACCCTGTATGTCGATCTGAGCCAATCGGCGACGACCGTGATGAAACTGCGTCAAGCAATGGCTGAAGGTAAATTACAAATGGTCGATGGCAATGTGCCCGTGACCATTCTTTTGGACGATGGTAGTGAATACAATCTCAAAGGGCGCTTACTGTTCACCGATTTGAGTGTCAATGAAAACACCGGTCAAGTGAGTCTGCGTGCCGAAGTGCCCAATCCGGCGGGGCTACTCATGCCGGGTATGTTTGTTCAGGTCAAAGTGCCACAAGCGCAGGTCAATAATGCCGTGCTGATTCCACAGCAAGCGGTGACACGCGGTACCAGCGGCGATAGCGTGATGGTGGTCAAACAAGACGGCAGCTATGAAAAACGCACCATCACCATCAGCCAGAACCAAGGTAACAACTGGGTCGTTACTGGCGGTTTGAATGCCGGCGATCAGGTGATCGTGGATGGCATGTCGGTGGTACAAATGACCGGTGCGCAAAAAGTGCAGACCAAGCCGTGGCAGGAAAATGCACAAAATAACACGCAAAACAATGCGCAAAACAACGCACAATCGACTGATGCGTCCGCCGCCAAACCGGCCGATCAATCTGCTGAGAAACCTGCTGCCGAATCAGCCGAAAAGAAATAAGGGGACGTCATGGCTAAGTTTTTTATTGACCGCCTGATTTTTGCATGGGTGGTAGCGATTTTCATCATGCTCGCCGGTATTGTCTCCATTCGGCAGCTGCCGATTTCGCAATATCCGCAGGTTGCACCGCCGACCATTACCCTGACCGCGACTTACGCCGGCGCGGATGCGCAAACGATCGAGGACAGCGTGTTGTCCATTATCGAACGCGAGATGAATGGTTTGGATAACTTGGACTATATGGAGGCTAAAGCCTTATCCAGCGGTTCGGGCACTTTGACCCTGACTTTCAAATCCGGTACCAATAGCGATCTGGCGCAGGTCGATGTGCAAAACCGTCTGTCGCGTGCGGAGTCACGTCTGCCCAGTGCGGTGACGCAAAATGGTATTCAAGTTGCTGAATCCAACTCGAATTTCCTACTGTTCGCGATGTTTTACTCGGACGATCCGAATGCGGATTTGGCCACCATCAGCGACTATGTCGCGCGTAATGTGCAGCCGGAATTGCAGCGGGTGAGCGGTATTGGTGGCGTGAATCTGTTTGGTTCGGAGCGTGCGATGCGCGTTTGGATTGATGCGGAAAAGCTGCGCAGTTTTAATCTGAGCACCAGCGATGTGACCAGCGCGATTTCCGCGCAAAACGCACAGGTATCTGCGGGTGGCTTGGGCGAATTGCCTAATAGCCAAGGTCAGACGATCACCGCGACGATTACGGTTCCCGGACAGCTCAAAACAGTGGATGATTTTAAGAAAATTGTTTTGCGCGCCAAAACCGATGGTTCGGTGGTGCGACTGCAAGATGTGGCGCGTGTCGAGCTGGGTTCGCAGTCATATGCAACCTCGGCTCGTCTGAATGGTAAACCGGCGGTAGGTCTGGGTGTTCAGCTGACCAGCGATGGCAATGCATTGGCCGCTTCAAAAGCGATCAAGGCGAAATTGACCCAGTTGGAAAAATTCTTCCCTGCCGGCGTGCACTGGAAAGTGCCGTATGACAGCTCGACCTTCGTCGGTATTTCGATTGAAAAAGTGGTACATACCTTGGCCGAGGCGATGGTGCTGGTATTCCTCGTGATGTTCTTGTTTTTGCAGAATTTCCGTTACACCTTGATTCCGACGATTGTCGTGCCGATTGCGTTGCTCGGCGCCTTTGCGGTGATGAATGTGATGGGGATGTCGATTAACGTGCTGACGATGTTTGCCATGGTGCTGGTCATCGGGATTGTGGTCGATGATGCGATCGTGGTGGTGGAGAACGTCGAGCGGATTATGGCGGATGAAAAACTCCCGCCGCTGCCAGCGACGCGCAAGGCGATGTCGCAGATTTCCGGTGCGGTGATTGGGATTACCGTGGTGCTGATCGCGGTATTCATCCCGATGGCGTTTTTCTCCGGTGCGACGGGGAATATTTACCGGCAGTTCTCAGTGGTGATGGCGGTGTCGATTGCATTCTCAGCGTTTTTGGCATTGTCTTTGAC
>CAYPYQ010000276.1:0-4470 GCA_964414735.1 uncultured Hydromonas sp. | reverse complement strand
TGAGTTACCTTATTTCTCTGGCTCCAGAAAATATAAAACCCGATCTTTGGACTAAGGTGCGAAATAAAATGGCTGGTATTCCTTACAATGGATATTTGGAAGTTTGGTTACAGAGAGTGATTAAGCCAAAATCTTTAGAGCTTGATTTTGAAAGCAAAGAACCTCTCTGTCAGATTGTAAATGGGCAAAAGCCTTGTCTTTGGGATAGCAGCTGGGTCTCTAGCCAAGATTTAAAAAAGGCTATTGATGTGAGCAATATACTTCTATCTGATGCTGCGGATACTAGTGAAATTATTCAGCCAGAAGAGATTGAATTATTCAAACAAAGTGCGTGGAGTTATTAGATATATGAAGAAAAAATTCTTCTTATGGCTTATGTTCAAGTAGCAATGGTTTACAGAAACAAAAGGGCGCAGATGCGCCCTTTATTTTTGTGTTGAGGCAAATATTATTTCGCCAAGCTGTCTTGCCAGAACGTCATCCCTTGGGTATTCAGCTCAATATCCCCCGCGAAAATCTCGGAGATTTGGTCGCTGGATAGCGTGCTGCCGAACATTTGTGCTTGCATGATGATGTAGGCTTGTAGTGCTTCTTTCAGACGCATGTGGCGGGTGTCGTGGTCGAGGCCGAGGCTTTGCACGTATTCGGCCATATTCGTCACAGCGCTGATGTGGCGCAGTAGGTCTTGCGCGAGTTTGGCTGGGTGGTACACCGCGCCATAGTGGGTGAGATACATGGCTTTGGGCTTGAATTCGAGCAGGCGTGCGATGGATTTGCGCATTTCGTCGGGTTCGAATTGGGTCGGCGTGGTGGTTGGGAAGATGAATACACGATCATCGACATCCAACTCACGGTAGGACAGTCCGAACATGTCGCCGGTGAAAATGCCTTCGGATTTTTGATCAACGATGCAGATGTGGTGGCGTGCGTGACCTGGGGTGTCGATGCAGAGCAGTTCGCGGCCATTGAGCGATATGGTCGTGCCGTCGGGTGCTTCGATGATGCGCTCGGCGGGAATCGGCAGGATTTCGCCATAGACTTTTTGCACGTATTCAGCACCATACACGGCGCTGACGCCGGCAATGAGCTTGGAAGGTTCGGCCATGTGGCGCGCGCCGCGCGGATGTACGACGAGTTTGGCATTCGGGAATTTTTGCATCATCAGCCCTGCACCGCCCGCGTGGTCGAGGTGGATGTGGGTGAGGATGACATAGTCAACGGCGGTTTCGTCCAGCCCGACTTTTTTCAGTGCGGCGAGGGCGTTGGGCACGGAGTCGTTGCTGCCGGTGTCGACGAATGCGGCGCGACCATTTTCAACGATGAGGTAAATGGCGGCCAGCTCGGGGCGCACGTAGCCTGAGTCGAAACCGTATACGCCGTTGCCGTAGTCATTCCAATTGAACATGTGCGTCTCCTTTGCGGATGGATGTGGGTTTAAAAATGTATAGCGGATTGTAACGGATGTTTTTTGACATCAGTCTTACCATTGTGTTGGCTGATCATAATCAGCGGTTTTTCAGTAGTTCGGCAGTGATGGGGGTTACTATGTTTGGGTGCTCGGCGTCGAGTATGTAATTTTTACCGAAGCCCATGGTCAGCGTGCCTTGACGTGGCATGAGGCGGACCATGACGAAATCGGTGAGTTGTGCGAGCATGTCTACGGTATTGCCCAGACGTGTGCGCATTTTTTTGAGCACGCTGATGCATTCGTCGCTGTGGCGCTCGATGATGTGGGCGATGACTTGGTAGCTCAGGCGTGAGCGGGCATAGATGTTGCGGGTGGCGGATTCGTCCTCGATGATGAGAATGCCGACTTGCTCAGGATGTGCTTGCAGTGCGTGGGTGTGTGATGCAAGGCCGGATACGAAAATATAGTAGCAGCCGTGATGGTGTACGAATGGGGCGTAGCTGGTATGCGGCTGATTGTGCTCATCCAGCGTGGATAAAATCAGACTGCGGCATTTTTCATGCAGCCGCGCGATTTCAGCTTGGGTTTCGGCATAATCGGAGCGTAATCCGTCGGCTATGGCATTCATAGGCGTCAATCCTCGTTGGATTCGTCTGCGTCGTTGGCGTTGGTTTCTATCTCGTCATCATCGGTTTCAGCCAAGTTGGCTTCCAGGGTTGCTTTGATGAGTTGGAATAATTCGCGAAAGGCTTTCGGTGGCTTGGATTGCTCGGCTTCTTTGCGTGCATTGCGCACCAGCGTACGTAACTCTTGCGCAGATGCGTTTGGAAAATCTGCTAAAAATTGGGTGATGGCTTCGTCCTTGGCAATCATGTCGTTGCGGTAGCGCTCGATACGGTGCAGCAACGCGGTGGCGGCGGTGGAGGAGCCGCGGATTTGCTCGAGTTTTTCACGAATCGGTGCGGTGTCTTCTTTGCGCATGATTTTGCCGATGAATTGCATTTGGCGGCGGCGCGCTTCGTGCGAGTTCAGGCGTTTGTATTCTTTGATCGCGTCGAGTAAGTCCTCGGACATCGGGATTTTGTTTAACGCGTCTTTGGATAGCTCAACCAGCTCTTCGCCAATGTCTTGCAACTCGTGCATTTGCTGCTTGCGTTTGGTTTTGCTGATTTTATCGGCGGCGCGTGTGCCGTCAACGACGTAATAGGTTTCTGCCATGTTGTATTCACCGTGATTGTGTGCGACCGCGCGTGTTGCGTCGTGCAAATTATGCCTAAAAGCGGTATGATGCGGGCACTTTATTTTGAAATTCAGACACCATAAGGATGGTTTTTATGTCCGTTAAGTTCGATTATACACGCAACGACTTTAAAACCGTTGCTCATCATACATTACAAACAGCCAAAATGTTGGGCGCGAGCGCTTGCGCAGTAGAGGTTTCCGAGTCCAACGGCTTGTCGGTCAGCTCACGCAACGGTGCGGTCGAGACGGTCGAGCATAATCGCGATAAGTCATTGGCGGTTTCAGTTTATGTGGGTAAGCAGCGCGGTTTTGCTAGTACTTCGGATTTTTCGGAAGCGGCGATTGCCAGTACCGTTCAGGCGGCATATGACATCGCACGTTACACGGCGGCGGATCCGTGCGCCGGTTTGCCAAAGAAAAAATATCTGTATGAACGCAAAAAAAGCCATGCTGATTTGGATTTATACCACCCGTGGGATTTGACTACCGAGCAGGCGATCGAATTGACCTTGCAAGCGGAGCAGGCTGCGTTTGATGCCTGTAAATACATTAAAAATTCCGATGGTGCGACGGTGTCCACACATCAGGGACATTTTATTTCTGCCGCGAGTAACGGCTTTATGGGCGGTCATGCGTACTCACGTCACTCGATCAGCTGTGTGCCGATTGCGCAAAAGGGTAGGCAGATGGAGCGTGACGTTTGGTACACCACCGCGCGCGATCCTAAAAAACTCGCAGATGTGCGTGAAATGGGTGCGTATGCGGCGCATCGTGCGGCAGCGCGTTTGGGTGCGCGTAAAATCAACTCGCGCTCGTGCCCGGTGTTGTTCGAGGCACCGTTGGCGGCTGGGCTGCTCGGTAATTTTGCGCAAGCCATCAGCGGTGGCGCACTGTACCGTAAAACCTCGTTTTTATTAGACGCGTTGGGTCAACGGATTTTCCCGAAACACATTCAGATTGTGGATGATCCGTTCGTTTCACAGGGCATGGGCAGCAGTTATTTTGATGATGAGGGGGTGGCGTGTAAACGCCGCGAGTTGGTTGATAATGGCCGTTTGACCGGTTATTTGCTGTCGATGTACACCGCACGCAAGTTAAAAATGAAGCCGACCGGCAATGCCAGCGGTTCGCATAATTTGCGGCTGAGTAGCTCGAAAACCAAGAAGGGCGATGATTTTACCGCCATGCTGCGCAAAATGGGAACGGGTTTACTGGTCACCGAGTTGCTCGGCAGCGGAGTGAACTACGTGACCGGCGATTACTCACGTGGTGCGAGCGGCTTTTGGGTTGAAAATGGGGTGATTGTCCATCCGGTGGAGGAAATCACCATCGCGGGGAATTTAAAAGACATGTTCCGTCAAATCGTGGCGGTTGGCGCGGATGAAATCGTGCGCGGAACCAAACAAACCGGCTCGATTTTGATCGAAAGTATGACCATAGCAGGTTAATATAAACAAGGAGTGCATCATGGATAAGAGTATTGGACGGGGTTTGGCAATTTTAGGTGTGTTATTGGCCTTGGGCATGTCCATCGGTGCTTTTATCCTCGGTGTGCAGGCCAAGCAAATCGGCTCGGCCAAGCAAACCATTACGGTCAAGGGTGTGGCGGAAAAACCGATTGACTCGACTTCTGCCGAATGGCAAATCACGCTCAATACGCATGCGGATACCTTCGCCGATGCGCTGAATCAATTGAAAAACGAAAAGCCGGCGATGCAAAACTTCCTCAAACAATTTGGCTTTGAGGGTGACAGTGTCACATTTGATGCGGAAAGCGTCACACCGCATATGGTCGAGGAGCGAGACGATCGCGGCTACAG
>CAYPYQ010000275.1:0-4719 GCA_964414735.1 uncultured Hydromonas sp. | reverse complement strand
GGCAGTGTTATCCACGTTGGTGTTGGTTTTGCCGAAATTTACTTCGTCTACTTCAGGTGCGACGCTGACCAATACGCAATTGGTCTTTGCTGGTGTGGTGTCGCTGCTGCTGTATGTGGTGTTTGTGTTCGTATTGACGATCCGACATCGAGAGTATTTTTTGCCGCCGAGTGTGCCGGGCTCGCCTAATAGCGTAGAGGAGTCACAAGAAGGTACGGTTCATGCACGCCCATCGATTTTAGCCACCGTAGTAAGCTTAGTATTTTTGTTGGTGTCGCTGGTTGCGGTCGTGGGGCTGGCCAAAACTTTAGCGCCGGCAATTGAAGCGGGCGTGAATGCGATTTCTGCGCCGATGGCAGTGGTCGGGATTGCGATTGCAATGCTGGTGCTGCTGCCGGAAACGCTCTCGGCGGTGCGCGCGGCCATGCGCAATCGGATGCAGATCAGTTTCAATTTGGCCTTGGGTTCAGCGCTGGCGACCATCGGTCTGACCATTCCGGCGGTTGCAGTGACTTCGCTGATGTTGGATTTGCCTTTGGAATTGGGTTTGCCGTATAAGGAGATGTCCTTGTTGGCATTGACCTTACTGATTTCGACCATGACGATCTCGCGCAATAGCGCTACGGTGCTGCAAGGCGCTGTTCATCTGGTGTTATTTGTGGTGTTTTTATTCTTGAGTATTTTTCCTTAAATGCCTTGAAATGTCGGGTATGAAAAAAGCCGCAGTTGTCTGCGGCTTTTTTATCATCCAGATTGCAATTAAACGGCAACCTGAGCGCGAATCGGTGCATGGCTTTGGTAATTGACGATTTCAAAATCTTCGAATTCGTAGTCGAAAATTGAATCTGGTTTACGCTTGATGTTTAATTGTGGCAATGGTAACGGCTCGCGCGCCAGTTGCGTTTGTACCTGTTCAAAATGATTGCTGTACAGATGACAGTCACCACCGGTCCAGATAAATTCTTTCGCAACCAAACCGGTTTGCTGCGCCAGCATATAGGTCAGCAGGGCGTAAGAGGCAATGTTGAACGGTACGCCGAGGAAAATATCTGCGCTGCGCTGGTACAGCTGACATGAGAGTTCGCCATTGGCGACGTAAAACTGAAAAAATGCGTGACACGGCGGCAGAGCCATGCGCGGAATGTCGGCGACGTTCCAAGCCGATACGATGATGCGGCGTGAATCAGGGTTGTTTTTCAGCTGTTCCACGACTTGCGACAATTGGTCAATCGTACCGCCGTCGCCATCGGGCCACGAGCGCCATTGATGTCCATAAATCGGGCCGAGCGAGCCGTCTTCGCGCGCCCATTCGTTCCAGATGCTCACGCCGCGTTCGGTCAGCCAATTATTGTTGGTATTGCCTTGGATGAACCACAGCAATTCATAAATGATGGATTTCAAATGCACTTTTTTGGTGGTGACCAGCGGGAAGCCTTCGGTCAGATCAAAGCGCATTTGATGACCAAATACCGAACGAGTGCCAGTGCCGGTGCGATCGGTTTTATCGGTGCCGTATTCGTACACATGGCGCATGAGGTCTAAGTATTGTTTCATTATTGTTCTGTTTTAAAATGAATTAATCAAAAACGGCTACGGTCTGGCTGCTGATCATCAATAGTTCTCCAGACGTGCTCCAAATATGTGCTTGCGTTTGTCCGTAGCCATTGGCGGCGTGGGCGATTTCGGCTCGGTACAGCATCCAATCGTTTTGGAACAGAGGAAGCGGCTGAACAAACTGCGCAAACCAAGTCATGCTGGAGGCGGGGGCGGGCTTTTTGATCAAAGGCAAAATGGCTGGAGGCCACGCGTCCAGTAAAGTCACGTAATGCGCTTCGGATAAAATCGCACGGGTTGAATCCACTTCGCCTGCCACAACCTCAAAGTCTTTATAACGCCACCAGCCGCCCATCTCACGCGTGCCTTCGCCAAAATACGGCAAACCGCCGAACACCCAGCGCATATCGAAATGCTGGAAAAAATTTGGCAGAACATTGGGAATGAATGGCATGCTCGGTAGCGCATCCGGCTTGCCTGCTTCGGCTGCGGGCAGTGCAGCCATCTGCGCCGCTGATTCACGCAGCAAACCGAAAGATGCGATGACTATGGTTTGAACCGCTTCATTTTGGATGATTTGTGCCTGCATTTGCGCCGCATTTTTGCCACTGCGCAGCAATTGCGTCTGGATGGAAAAAGGTTCGCCCATCGTCACCGGCCCGACAAAGGTACAGGACATGGATTGCAAAGTACGCTCCATTGGTACTTCACGGCGCATGGCGGCAACCAGCATTCCCGTGATCAATCCGCCAAAGCCTGCACGGCCTTGCGCCCAATCATCGGGCAGGGTGTAGGTGGTCTCCGGTGTGCCTTGGTAGGCTTGCTGTAAAAAATGATGCGCGTTATTCATGTGTGTGTATGCTTATGGTTGGTTTTGCATTGAAATAGGCGTGAATTATAACCAATAACGTCGCCACTGCGCGGCTCAGATTGAAGCCTGCGATCGTAAGGCTGGGTTTTATCGTGTAAAACGGGTAAAATGCTGCATCTTTTCGTATTACTCATTTGATATAGGAATCATCATGTCCGCTTTATACGCCATTTCCCCGATTGACGGTCGCTATGCAAGCAAAGTCGATGCGCTGCGCCCGATTATGTCCGAAGCCGGTTTGCTGCACCATCGCGTGCAGGTTGAGGTTGCTTGGATCATCGCGCTGTCTCGCGCGGGTTTCGCCGAATTGCCTGCTTTTTCCGATGCGGCGGTGGCTTATCTGAATAATGTCGTGGCGAATTTCGGTGAAGCCGACGCGCAGGCGATCAAGGACATCGAAAGAACCACCAATCACGATGTCAAAGCGGTGGAGTACTATTTGAAAGACAAAATGGTGCAGTTCGGCGACGAGCTGAAAACGGCGGCTGAATTCGTACATTTTGCTTGCACGTCCGAGGACATTAACAACACCTCGCATGGTTTGATGTTGAAAAAAGCCCGTACCGAGGTCTTGCTGCCGCAAATGGACGCATTGATTGCCCGATTCAAGCAACTCGCGCATGAGCTGGCCGATCAGCCGATGCTCTCGCGCACGCATGGTCAACCCGCTTCGCCCACCACCGTGGGCAAGGAAATGGCGAACATCGCTTACCGTTTACAACGCACGCGTGAATCTTTCGCTGAAGTGGCACTGCTGGCGAAAATGAATGGTGCTGTGGGCAATTACAACGCGCATTTGTCGGCCTATCCCGACTACGACTGGGTGGCGTTCTCCACAGCGGTGATTGAGAACGACTTGGGCTTGACCTACAATCCGTACACCATTCAGATTGAGCCGCACGACTATATGGCGCAGTATTTCGACGCATTGGCACGATTCAACACCATTTTGATTGATGCGAACCGCGATATCTGGGGCTACATCTCTCTGGGCTTTTTCAAACAAAAAACCAAAGCAGGCGAAATCGGCTCGTCCACCATGCCGCATAAAGTCAATCCGATTGATTTTGAAAACTCCGAGGGCAACCTCGGTCTGGCGAATGCGTTGCTGCGCCATTTGTCCGAAAAACTGCCGATCTCTCGTTGGCAGCGTGATTTGACCGACTCGACCGTGCTGCGTAATATGGGCGTGGGTTTGGGTTATGCCTTGATCGCGTATGATGCGTGCTTGCGCGGTTTGGGTAAATTGGAACTGAATGCGGCGGTGTTGAACGCTGATTTGGATGCGACTTGGGAAGTTTTGGCCGAACCGGTTCAAACCGTGATGCGTCGCTATGGCATCGAAAATCCGTATGAGCAACTCAAAGAGTTGACCCGTGGCAAGGGCATTACCCGCGAGGCATTGCACGCGTTTATCCAAACCTTAGCCATTCCAGAGACGGAAAAAGCCCGTTTGCTGCAAATGACACCGGCGAACTACATCGGTATCGCGGCGCAGCTGGCACGCGAGGTTTAAATCATAAAAAAACCGGTGCGACTTATACCTGTGTAAAATTCAAGTATAATTCGCGTTCAAAATAAATATTGAGGAGAAGCAATATGAATACGAAGCAGAAATATCCTATGTCGATGATCTTTTTTCATGGTTTGTTGGCCGTGTTGATGATCGCGACTTTGGTCGTCGCTTGGATGATGGATGACAATAAAGATTTGATGCCATTGCATAAATCTTTGGGGGCGACCGTATTTATTTTTGGTATTTTGCGGATTCTGAACCGCATGAGCAATATGGCTAAACTCCCACCGTCTGTCAATCATGGGGCTTTGCACTGGGTCGAAAAAGCGGTGCACGGTCTGCTGATGTTGGTGATGTTGGCTTTGCCGTTCGTTGGCTGGCTGATGAGCAATGCCAAAGGCTATCCGGTGAGTGTGTTTGGATTGTTTAACTTGCCAACGCTGATCGCGAAAAATGAGCCGCTGGCACATACCTTGAAAGAAATGCACGAAACTGGCGCGAATGTATTTGTCGCTTTGTTGGTGCTGCACGTAGTCGGTGTGGTCTATCATAAAGTGAAGACCAAAGACGATGTACTGTCACGTATGTCACCGTTTTGATGATTGTGTTATCAACAAAAAACCACCGAATTCGGTGGTTTTTTGTTTGTAGCACGCAGAATTTAGGCCTTACCCAAACACCACAAGGATGTGATTTCTTTTGAGCGGGCAAAATGCAAAGGATTGTTTGCATCGTAGGCTTTGCCATGCTGCGGTCGGATATCCAGTCGCTGGATCAG
>CAYPYQ010000274.1:0-3380 GCA_964414735.1 uncultured Hydromonas sp. | reverse complement strand
TTTTTACGCGTCCCTGATTCCACCAAAATACAAACGGCTCACAGAAATGTGAGCCGTTTTTTATTTGCCGAAGGAATCCTATTTGTGTTCGCTGGAATCGTTTTTATCACTTGATTCTTCCAGTAGATGATCGATGCGGCCTTGTACACTTTGAGTCAGGCTGCTGCGGATGATGTCGTAGTAGCTGGTGTAGGTAACGGCATTGATGACTGTATTAAACAGCATCCACAGACCCATGATGAGGAACATCATCAGCGACGGAGAGTGCATGGTGAGAATGGAGACCGCCAAACTGAGCGCGGAGAAAATGCCGAAAATCAGCATGATGGTCAGGCTGATCGGCAGAATATTGATTAAGATGGTGCGAATGGATAGCCAGACTGCTTGCGGCGCCTGCATATTTTGCCAGACGGCGAACAGGGGTGAATACATCAGCAGCGTTTGGATCAGCAAGGAGCCGGCAATCATCATGCCGAAGGCTAAAAACAGGCCTTTTTGCTGCATCAGTTGTGCCAGAATTTCTTTGGATTGCGTGCGCATGGCTTCTATGCTATTGACGTCCTGCAACGCCATCATTTTTTTCAACGATTCATTCAGTGCCGTTTGGTCAATGAACGTTTGGCTGACGAGAAACAAACCGAAAAGTAGGGTCGCGTAAATCAGTCCAAGGCTGAGTAGACGATTGCGTACTGGGTTAAACAGCGGGGTGAAAATCGACAGCGGTGAAGTCGTGTCTTGCAGTCGGATGCTTTGACATACATCTGCCATACCAAAAGCGAGTGCCGGTGCGATCAGTAAAAAAAGTACCATGCCGACGCCGGGCAAAATACCGGTCAGCAGCATTTCTGCAAAAATGATCCATGTGGTTGCCAGCACCATGACCAAGGGTTGCGCCTTGATCAGCGTGATGGCGTTTTTCAGCCATGTAAATGCGTGCAGCATCGGCATACGCGTGATTTTCAGCGGGATGACGAGGGTATCTTGAGGGGTTTCGCTCATTAGCTAAGCCTTTTTAAATCCAGATCAGTGAGTCGGTTGACATAGTACGACGTAATTGTAATATACGTTCAAAATGTGTCGGGTCTTTCGGCGTGAGCATTTCTGCCGAACGGGTTCGATAATAGTCATATAGGCGCGAAATCCAAAAACGCAAGGCCGCCGCGCGCAACATCATCGTCCAAGCGGCTTTATCGGCGTCATTGAGTGGTTTTACGGCATGATACGCCTGTAGCAAAGCGCTCAAATGCTCGGGCAAAAATTTACCGCTGGCGCGATCAATGCACCAGTCATTTGCCGTGACCGCGAGGTCAAATAAGAAGCGATCCACGCCAGCAAAGTAAAAGTCAATGAATGCTGGCGTATCCGCATCAGCGAATAACACATTGTCCACAAACAAATCACAGTGCCCCGCACCGGTTGGCAAGGCGCGGTATGGCTCGGTTTGTGCAAAGTCATGCTGCGCCTGCACCTCATCATGCAACAGTTCGGCGATCGGTGCAGGCAAAAACGCCATAACTTTGGCTTCCATTTCCAGCCACCAGTTCAGACCACGTAAATTCGGCTGTGTCCCTTTAAAATCTGCTACGGCCAAATGCATTTGTGCCAAAGTGCGACCCACGCTGGCGCAGTGCGCGGGCGTCGGGGTGCTGGTGTCACGTCCTGCAAGTTTAGAGACCAGACTGGCCGGTTTGCCTGCCAGCGTGCGGAACAGCGCGCCATGCGCATCGCCATACGGACGTGGTACCGGCAGGCCTTTTTGCGCCAGATGCTGCATCAGTTCAAGGTAAAACGGCAGTTGCTCAGCTTTGAGCACCTCAAAAATCGTCAGGACATATTCGGTTTGTATCCCATCACGGGTCAAGGTGACAAAAAAATTGGAATTCTCGATACCACTGGCAATGCCTTTATAATCCACTAAAGAGCCTAAATTCAGCGGGGCGAGCCAAGGCTCGAGTTGTTCTCGGGTGATGGGGGTGAATACTGCCATAAAATTTCGTCGTGTTTATGATGCGCCAAATGGGATGGCTCAAGGTGTATCTATCAAGTTAAAGTTATTAAATAGCCTGAATCAAGGACAGAATCTATCTGCAAACCAAGCCGCATTTTAGCAAACTTTACCCATACCTTTGGCTACTTTCAATGCTGATAAGTTACGACCGCGCTCGTAGGTACGGTCGGTTTTTTGTGTAAATGAGTCGCTTGATGGTAATTTTTGAAAATTACAGTTGCAGCATTTGGGCGCGCTCGATATCGGTCGGCGCAAAGCCGCGTTCTTCGTAGAAATCGAAAATGCTATTGACGATGAATTGCGGATCATCGGTGATTTTGACCAAATCCAAATCGCCCTCGCTGATCAGGCGATTGTTCAACAGTTGCTCACGCACCCACGACCACAGTCCTGTCCAAAATTCCGAACCATAAAGATAGATCGGCATCATGCGGCTTTTACCGGTCTGAATCAGGGTCAGTGCTTCAAATAACTCGTCCATGGTGCCGAAACCACCCGGCATGACCACATAGGCGGTGGCGTATTTGACAAACGCGACTTTGCGTGAGAAAAAGTGACGGAAATTCACCGAGATGTCTTGATACGGATTGCTGGATTGCTCGTGTGGCAGCAGGATGTTCAACCCGACCGATTGACCTTGACCGCCAAAAGCGCCTTTATTCGCTGCCTCCATGATACCCGGACCACCGCCGGAGATGACGCTGAAACCGGCGTTTGAGAGTAAACGTGCCAGCTCCTCGGCTTTTTGATAGTAAATATTGTCCGGTTTAAGGCGTGCAGAGCCAAAAATACTCACGGCGGGGCGGATATGAGCCAATTGTTCCGCCGATTGGACAAACTCGGAAATGATGCCAAAAATATGCCATGACTCGCGTGCTTTTGTCATGGTGATGTGTTCTAGGTCAGTGATTTCGTAACCGCTCAAGGTCTTGATGTCTTTACGGGCGTTTTGGTTCATGCGCCTTCCTTGCTTCTGGTGGATAAGGTGGATCAAAATGACAGCGTATTGTACGCGATGTCGCGCAGACTGTCGCCTGATTGATACGCATTAACGCATGCTTGGATGATATTTACGTGATATTGGCATAAAAAACAAATGATTCCAGGCAAGACTTTGATTTTATGATAGAATTCGCCTTCCTCGATAAACGCCGTTTAATTCGCGTTATCGAATTCGTTTCATCGTCCCCAGTTTTTGCGCCCTGTATGTTCCTTTTAATTTGGGCTGCTTTTCCTTCCTCGTGAAGTGTCTATTCTGACGGTCGATGGTTGTTTACTCCGTCAGCGCACCGAATTTCATTTTTGCGTTTTGCCCAGCGACAAGTGTCGCAGGGGTTTCGTTCGTGCGCGGCATTTCATGGAATCTTATGAC
>CAYPYQ010000273.1:0-6570 GCA_964414735.1 uncultured Hydromonas sp. | reverse complement strand
AAGCCGTTGGTCAAACGTACTTTGGCAACTTTACGCATCGCAGAGTTCGGTTTTTTCGGAGTAGTTGTGTATACACGGGTGCACACACCACGCTTTTGCGGGCAGTTTTCCAAAGCTGGACTCTTGCTCACTTCGCGCACTTGAGTACGTGGTTTACGTACTAACTGGTTAATAGTTGGCATTGTTTTTTAATCCAATAATAAACATTTCACTCATTTAATCACGGCGTATATGTGGCAAAAGCCACGCAACACACTTTTCACCCAACCAGACCTTACGACCTCGCCAAGTTACTGATTAAACACGTATTTCGTCAAAACAATCATGCGCGGGCGCATACAAAAACACCTCGCCTATTTCAACGAGCTTGCCATCATACGCCAACAAATCAATAAAATCAATGGCTTAATTACACAAAACCAGATCAACTCATCGTTTTTATCCGAATTACAACAGCAACCCCAATCTTGCGTCAATGCGGCATCGGTTTGCAATTAACCTCAAATTCGGACACAATAGCCGCAAATCAACCACGAAGCACACACATGGCCAATGTCATCTGCATGAAATGGGGCGCCAAATACGGCCCGGAATACGTCAACACCCTATACAACATGGTGCAACAACACTTGAGTCTACCGCATCGCTTTGTCTGCCTGACCGACAGCACCGAAGGATTGAATCCCAACATTGAAACGTTTCCGATTCAAGATATGCCGATTGCGCTCAACGGCCCTGAACGCGGCTGGAAAAAGCTACTGACCTTTTCACCAACGCTGTACGATTTACAAGGTGAAACCCTATTTCTTGATATCGACATCATCGTTACCGGCTGCTTGGACGAATTTTTCACGCAAAAAGGTGATGTGCTGATTATTCGTGAATGGAAACCTCGCCACGGCTTGGGCAACTCCTCCGTATATCGCTTTACGATCGGCGCGCACACCGACGTACTGGACAACTTTGTCCAGAATTTTGACGAGATCAAACAGAATTTCCGCCATGAGCAGGCGTATTTATGCGACTACCTGAGTAAAAAAGGGGTGCTGGGATTCTGGCCGGAAGGCTGGGTACGCAGCTTCAAACGCCACTGCATGCACTATTTTCCCAAATCACTGTTCGTAGCGCCACAATTACCCGATGACACCCGCGTGCTGATTTTCCACGGACGCCCCAACCCCGATGAAGCGATCATCGGCAAAACCGGCAAATGGTATCGTTTTGCTCGACCAGCCGCGTGGATTAAAGATTATTGGCGCTAACTACGCCACCAACTTAAAATATGATTTCCGCTGCGCGAAACGCGGCTCGCTCCATCGCATTCAGATGAACGCGGCTCTGACGACGCAACTCGCCCAACTCCTTTTGCATCCCTTGGCGTTTGTAATGCTTGATCAGCGAAAAGAGTAAACTCCATTTTTTACGACGAAAGCTTTTTTTCGTCCAGAGATAATCCAAAAAGGCCTTTTTTTCACCCAACTTAAATCGAATATCAGCAGCGTTGCGCTCACTCAAACCCTGCGCTAAATACTCGCCGTAGGTCACGCCGCCCTCAAAAAAGCAAAACATGGGCACCACTTCCGCCAGCCGACAAAAAAATCGCCACTCCCCGCCCGTACGGATATGCTCATCAAACCGAATCGGGTGCTGGTGCAAGACCGAAGCTGCGATAAAATGCGTCGCATCTTTCCTAAAATTCTTTTGGATCATGCAATCGAGCAAATAATTGTACTGCGCCTTCTGCTTTTTTAGCTGCGTAATCGAAGCGCCATTGACCGCATTCACGCGCCTGGATACGCACCACAGGCAAGAAGGATTTTGTCGAATGAAATCTGCCGCGCACCGCAACGCATCGGCATCAAAAAAGTCGTCGTCATCCAAAAAAACAACAAAATCAACTTCGGAACACAAGGCCTCCAGCGCACGATTGCGACTGTATCCCACCCCCATATTTTGCGTATTTTTTAAGTAGACGATACTTTGCAACTGCTTTGAGCCGTTGTACTGAAACGTCTTGAGCAAGAGAGGCTCTGCGCCAACCGCCTCAGCCCCCGAATCATCAACCACAACGATTTTCCAACCCGGGTAAGTTTGCGCGCGAACACTCTCAATCGCTTTTTGCAACCGATCAGAACGCTTAAATGTCGGGAGCACAACCCCAAAAACGATGGATTCAGCTGCACGCATGGATGCAAGCATCATCAACGAACTGAATCTGAAACAAATCGCGTGACACAGGCGAGGCGTTATACACCTGAACACCACGCTCGGCATACATGGCATTGAGCCAGTTAAATGACGCCACTATCCGATCCTTACCCGCCAACAGCTTACACGGCGATCGCTCGCCTGGTTGCTCATAAAACCGCGGCTGATCCGCGTTCAGAATATCCATGCCATGAATCACAATGCGCTCTGCCCCCATATAGTAAGCCAACTGAGTCGCAATAAAAGTCACCGTCCCCGCCTCAACAAACCCTTGGGAAATATCGAAACTGACACCAATATTCGGGTGCTGCGAATCATGCACAGCGACCTCAGGCGGAATCAGGTGCCGGTCAGACCACATCTGTCGCACATCACGAATCATCACCACAGAATTACGGGCAAAAAACCCTGGGGAGTGCGCTGCAATCAGCTGAATAACCGCTGGCGTAAAAAAACACGTCATACCCACGACCGTTGACCAAAAATGCGGCTGATGATGCACAAAACGACTATCCGAAACCACCCAAACACAGTGGCGCACCCCTTGCTCATAAAACCGAATCGCACCATTGACCAAAATCGCTAAATTTTGCCCCAACCGCTCCGAACGGAAATGCAGCATCGACGGCCCCGACGCCAAAACATGCACGCATTGATGCGCAGATCGCCCCTTAAAAGCACCCATCGAGGGGAAGTGCACCTCTTGCCCATTCGGCAGACGCACGCCCTCCGAGCCGTTTTTAGAGAAAAAACGCACGCGCCAACCTTTCAGAGCCTCCATCCACCGTCGCCACATCACAAACACCCGCTCATTCTGATTATTGTAGAATGTTTGCATTCTAACCGAAAGCACCTCCACAATGAATACCTACCAAGACCTCACCCACACACAAAGTTTTATTATCTGTGCTTTTTATACGCCCAACTACCATGAAAACGCACTCCGTCTCAAAGAATCCATCGAACGGTTTTCTATCAATTTCCACATCCGAGAAGTCAAGGATCGCGGCTACTGGGAGGCAAATACACGCATCAAGCCCGAATTTTTGCTGGAATGCCTTGAACGATTTCCAGAGCAAAACATTTTATATATCGACACCGATGCATGCATTAAAAATGAACTATCATTTTTCGACACCATCCAAGAGGATATCTGTATTTACGATACCCAATTAGCTCCCGGCATGTCGCACCAATACCTCGCCAGCACCATTTTCCTAAAAAACACGCCAAACACCAAAGAGCTCGTTCGCCAATGGATAGCCAATCAAATCGGCGGCATCACGATGGTGGATCAAGACAGCCTGGATAAAGCCATGCTGCAAATGAAAGGCCAAATCAGCATCAAACCCCTGCCGGAAGGATATATTAAGATTTTTGACCGCAACCACTATCAAGGCACGGTCTACATCGAACAATACCAAGCCAGTCGTCAAATGCCTAAATTACGACGACGCCTGATTCGACTGCGCAATGCAGGACTCATTCTTCTGTTAGTTTTCCTGATCGGATTGACCGCACATGCGTTTCTAAGCTGAGTTTTAGACCCACTTTTCTCCCAATTTAGATACGATTTTTAAATCACCTACCAATAACCTGCAAAAATACAGATATACCTCTCGTTTGAAGCACATAGCTCTTGTATAATATTCGGATAGTTCGCAACACTTTAAACAGCCAAAAGGAAAACACTATGAAGCTGCAACCAATCGTTTTGTCGGGTGGTTCTGGAGCACGTTTATGGCCGCTGTCTCGTGAAAAATATCCAAAACAATTATTAAAGTTATTTAACGATCAAACCATGTTGCAAGCCACGGCAACGCGAATGAAGCATTTCGATCAAAAATTCCCAACCAGCGAAAACCCCATCATCGTTAGTAGCCAAGAGTATCGCTTCATTACGGCGGAACAACTGCTTCAAGTAGGCATTGACAACGCCAAAATTATTTTGGAACCAGTCGGTCGAAATACCGCGCCTGCATTGACCTTGGCAGCTTTAGAAGCCATAAAAAATGCAGATGATGCCATTTTGCTGGTCATGCCGGCCGATCACTTAATTGTTAAAGCAGACGCATTTTATGATGCCGTGGCAGAAGGCATTCCCTTTGCTTCTTCCGGTGGTATCGTTTGCTTTGGCATTACGCCAACCCGACCGGATATTGGTTACGGTTATGTCAAACAAGGCCAACCAGTTACCGATCAAGTTTTTAGTTTAGATTCCTTCACTGAAAAACCCGCGTTAGAAACGGCGAAAGAATATATTGAAAGCGGGCTGTATACATGGAATAGCGGCATTTTTATGATGAAGGCCAGCACCTGGCTCTCGGCGATGCAGCAACTACAGCCCGAAATGTATCGTGCCTGCTCAGAATCTATGGATAAAGCTCGTGTTGAAAAGGATTTCACTTGGGTAGATTCCAATGCCTTTTCCGCCTCACCCGATGATTCCATTGACTATGCGGTCATGGAACATTTAGGACAAAAAGCCGCCATCGACATTCCTGCTTACGTGGTTCCCGTTGATGCCGGCTGGTCGGATGTGGGGGCGTGGGATGCCGTATGGGAAAACAGCCCGAAAGATGAGTTTGGCAACGTTTCTCGTGGCGAAGGTACGACTATTTTCCATAACAGTAAAAACTCTCTGGCTCATGCCGCTACTCGCCGCATGGTTTCGGTACTTGGCCTCGAAGATGTCTATGTGATTGACACCATGGATGCGGTATTGGTAACGCACAAAAATGCGTTACCTGAAATCAAAAACCTGATCAAACACGTCAAAAACGACCATATTCATCTTACCCAACATTGGCGACAAGTTTTCCGCCCGTGGGGCAGCTACGACTCAATTGACAGTGGCGAACAATTCCAAGTCAAGCGTATCATTGTCAATCCAGGGCAGGTCTTGAGTTTACAAATGCACCACCACCGCGCCGAGCACTGGATTGTCGTCAAAGGCACAGGCAAGATCACCAAAGGTGATGAAACGTTTATTCTGTCCGAAAATGAATCGACCTACATTCCTTTGGGTGTTGTTCACCGACTGGAAAACCCTGGCAGAATTCCTTTGGAATTAATCGAGGTTCAATCCGGTTCCTATTTGGGCGAAGACGACATTGTTCGTTTTGAAGATGTATACGGACGCGCACACCAACAAGAAGAGAAAAAATGAACAAGTTAGCATGCTTTAAAGCCTATGATGTTCGCGGCAAACTGGGCACCGAGTTAAATGAAGACATCGCCTACCGCATTGGTCGCGCCTATGCGCAGGTACTGACGCCCAAAAAAGTCGCGGTTGGTGGCGACGTGCGTTTAACCAGCGAATCTCTAAAGCAAGCGCTGGCTAAAGGCCTGATGGACGGCGGCGCAGACGTTGTCGATATCGGCTTATCCGGTACGGAAGAAATCTACTTTGCCGCATTTCATCTGGACGTTGACGGCGGCATCGAAGTGACTGCCAGCCATAACCCGATGGACTACAACGGTATGAAATTTGTGGGGCGAGGTGCCGTTCCGATCAGTCGCGACTCTGGCCTGTCTGCAATGCAAGCGCTGGCGGAAACCCAAGACTTTCAATCCGCATCTCAAACGGGACGATTGGAAAAAGTTGATATTTTAGCCGACTATGTCACCCATCTATTGGACTACATTGATTTAACAGCAATCAAACCGCTCAAGGTCGTGGTGAATGCGGGCAATGGCGCGGCCGGCCACGTGGTAAATGCCATTGAACAAAAACTGGCTGACCAACATATTCCGATTACATTCATCAAAATCAATAATGAGCCGGATGGCAACTTTCCGCGCGGCATTCCCAATCCTTTGTTGCCAGAATGCCGGCAAGATACCATTGACGCCATCTTGCAACATCAAGCAGACCTCGGTATTGCCTGGGATGGCGACTTCGACCGCTGCTTCCTGTTTGACCACGAAGGCGGATTTATCGAAGGCTACTACATCGTCGGCTTGTTAGCGCAAGCATTCTTAAAACACCATCCGGGCGAAAAAATCATTTACGACCCTCGCCTGACATGGAACACCGAAGACATGGTGAAAAACGCGGGCGGTATTGCGATTCAAAGCAAAACCGGCCACGCCTTCATCAAAGAACGCATGCGCGCCGAAAATGCCATTTATGGCGGTGAAATGAGCGCTCATCACTACTTCCGTGATTTCGCCTATTGCGACAGCGGCATGATCCCTTGGCTCATGATTATTGAGTTGTTATCCGATACCGGTATGACACTCAAAGATTTGGTCAAAGAACGAATGGCGTTGCACCCGTGCAGTGGCGAGATCAACTTCGTTGTCGACGATGCCAAACGCGTATTGCAATTACTGGAAGAACGCTACGCAAAAGAAGCG
>CAYPYQ010000272.1:0-1734 GCA_964414735.1 uncultured Hydromonas sp. | reverse complement strand
GGCTGCCGCTTTCATAATCACTTCGCCCGTGCGCGTCTCGCCGGTAAAGGTGATCGCATCCACATCAGGGTGCGTAGTCACGAACTCACCGGCAGAGTTCGGACCGAAACCGTGTACCACGTTGTACACACCTGCTGGAATACCCGCTTCGTTCATCACTTCACCGAGCAATGCGGCGGTTTGCGGAGTTTCTTCGGATGGTTTAACCACCACCGTATTACCGCAAGCCAAAGCCGGTGCAACTTTCCAAGTCATCAATAACAATGGCAAATTCCACGGGCAAATCACGCCGACCACGCCGACCGGACTGCGGTAGCCGTAGTTGATCGCAGTTTTGCCATCGGGTGTTGGGGTTTCAAAAAATTCGGTGGCGACGTTTTTCACCACATCGGCGAATACTTTGAAGTTCGCCGCGCCACGCGGAATGTCAATATGGCTGGCCAAGCTCATCGGCTTGCCGGTATCGGCGCATTCTGCTGCGAGAAATTCGTCAAAACGACGATTGATGCCGTCGGCCAATTTCATCAAGCGTTCAGTGCGCTCCGGCACGGTCAATCGACCCCATTCGCCATCCAATGCGGCTTTGGCCGCTGCGACCGCTGCATCCACTTCGGCTTTGCCCGCTTCGTGCACTTGCGCGATGACTTGATTATTCAGCGGTGAACGCTTTTCAAAGGTTTTTTGTGTGGCAACGTATTGCCCGTTAATAAAATTTAAAATTTCTTTCATGATATTTCCCATGCTGATTCAATAAAAACCTGTTTATACGCACCGCATCAACCGTCATCGGGCTGTCATCAGCCACTGTCAACCACCATCCACGCGGTTTAAAAATTCAAAAGGGCATCCAGTCCCGCCTGCGCAATCGCATCGTCCTGCTCCTCGGAGCCGCCCGATACGCCGATGCCACCAATACGCTGGTCATTCACCACAATCGGCAGGCCGCCGCCAAAGCCGACAAATCGCGGGCGGCGCACAATGCCTTCGCGCACAGCAGCAGAGTGACTTTGCAATGCCTCGTGCCACTGCCCTGTGGGCAAACCAAAGCTCGCGGCGGTGTAGGCTTTGTCAATCGCAATGTCAATCGAGTGCACAAAGGCTCCCGGCATGCGTAAAAATGCGATCAACACGCCCGCACGATCCACCACGGCAACATTCACAGATGCACCCAATGAGGCGGCGTGCTCCACCGCCGCACGGACGGCCGTGTTGGCCGCCAAGGCGTCGATGGTGTACTGCGGTACTGCTACTGAGCTTGCATTCGCCGCCATACGATTCACTCCATTAAAATACTTTGACCAAGCTCAAACGAGCCGTTGAGCCTTTCGGTTGTGGGCCGGTGCCGCCTTTGGCCGACACTTCTTTGTAGTACGCCGCTTTGAGCATCAAGCCTGCTTCTTTCATTAATGGATACACCACTTCCGCACCCACGGCATGGCGTGCATATTTGTCATTCGACGCGCCCGTGCCTTTGTCTACGGTGGTTTGTACTTGCGAGTAGCCGACGATACCCAACTGCACCGGACCGACCACACGGCCTACGCCCCATTCAACGGTGGCTTGCTGCCCCGGACGGAAACCGTCTTTTTTACCGTTGAATTCATAGCGCGCCAAAGCCGAACCACTCCATTTTTTCTCTTTGTCAAAATAGTAGGTGCCGCCTGCGGTCAACATCGTGGATTTGTAACCATTACCCGGATCGGATGGGTTTTTGCTTTTCGCATTGTCCAACCA
>CAYPYQ010000271.1:0-10551 GCA_964414735.1 uncultured Hydromonas sp. | reverse complement strand
CGCACGCTGCTGGATGCGGAGTGGGTCGGCGGGATTCCGATGTTGCAGGGCGCGGCGCTGATGTCGGGCTATTATATGAACGAGTGGTTGCAGCGCGCGCTGGTGTATGCGGATGCTCATGTGGGACTATTTGATGCGTATCAGCGCAGTTTGGCGGAGCTGAGTTTGCACGCGCATACGGCGAGTGAGCAGGCGCAGGTGTTGCGTGGTTTTGAGTGGTCGCTGTTGTCCGAGCTGGGGTTTGGTTTTGATTTTTCGATGCTGACGGATGATGCGGCGGGTGAGTATCACTATCAGTTTGATGTGAGCAAGCATCGTTGGTCGAGATTGACGACGTATGATATGAGCGCTACGGTGATTTCTCCGAGTCAAATCGTCGTATCAGGGCAAACGTTGGTGGATATTCGCGCGAATGATTTTCAACAGCCACGCACGCAGAATGAGACGAAGCAGTTGTTTCAGTCGATGCTGGCGCAGTATGTGCTGGATAAGCCGCTGTTGACGCGGCAGTTGGTGCGGGAGTTGCATGAGTTGCAAAAGTTGGCAACTCATGCGCCTATCCATTCTGAGAAGGAGTCGGCATGATCGCGGGAATCGGTACGGATTTGCTGCGCGTGTCGCGCATTCATACAGCATTTGAGCTGCGTGGTATGCGCTTTGTGCGGCGGATTTTGGGGGCGCGTGAGCTGGCGGTTTTTGAGTGGCGGTTTGAGCGTAATCGTGAGCGCGGTTTGCTGTTTTTATCCACGCGTTTTGCGGCGAAAGAGGCGTTTTCCAAAGCGGTGGGTTTGGGCTTGCGTCAGCCGATGAGCTGGCGTGCTGTGGAGTTTGTCAATGCGCCGTCGGGTAAGCCGGAGGTGGTGCTGAATGAGCCGTTGAAATCTTGGTGTGCTGAGCGTGGTTTGTCGTTTCATGTGAGCATGACCGATGAGGCGGATATGGTCTGCGCGTTTGTGGTGGCAGAGGCGAGTGGGGGAAAAACGGAGGGGTGAAAATGAAAGAACAATTAATACCTTTGGGCCCGATGATTGTGGATTTGACGGGGTTGGTGTTGACGGATGAGGATCGTCGTCGTTTGAAACATCCGATGGCTGGTGGCGTGATTTTGTTTGGCCGTAATTTTAAAAGCCGTGCGCAGGTGTCTAAATTGATCCGAGCGATTCGTGCGGTTCGCCCGAATATCATCATCAGTGTGGATCATGAGGGTGGGCGTGTGCAACGCTTTAAAACCGATGGGTTTACGCATTTGCCGTCCATGCGCACACTCGGTGAGCTGTATGCGGATAATCCGCTGCACGCGGTGAAAATCGCGTCGCAGGTCGGCTATGTGCTGGCGGCGGAGCTGCGCGCGGTGGGTGTGGATTACAGTTATACGCCGGTGCTGGATTTGGATTACGGTGGCAGCACGGTGATTGGTGATCGTGCGTTTTCGCCATCGGCTGAGGTGGTGGCAATGTTGGCAAAGGCGTTGTTGCATGGGATGCTGCGCGGGGGGATGGTCGGCTGTGGCAAGCATTTTCCGGGACATGGTTTTGTGGTGGCGGATTCGCATGTGGATATGCCGGTCGATCAGCGCAGTTTGAAGCGGATTTTGTCCGATGATGTGCTGCCGTATGCGGCTTTGACGCAGGATTTGGGCGCAGTGATGCCAGCACATGTGATTTATCCGAAGGTGGAGCCGTCGCCGGCGGGATTTTCAAAAATCTGGTTGGGCATTTTGCGTGAGCAGCTGCAATTTCATGGTGCAATCGTCACGGATGATTTGAGCATGGCGGGTGCGGCGATGATTTATCCTGATCCGGTGCAACGCGTTCGTGCGGCGCTGGATGCGGGCTGCGATATGGCGATGGTGTGCAATCGTCCGCAGGATTTGGATGTGGCGCTGGATGGGCTGCCGAAAAATTATCTGCGCCGCACGCAGAATAAGGTGAATGCACGACGCATTAATGGTCTGCGGGGGCGAGGTGTGGCGCTGGGTTGGAATGATTTGCAAAAGGATGCGGATTTTCAATCCGCTCGTCGGACGATTGCGCTGTATATCCGCAATGCGGATGGGCAGGTGGTCGCTGATCCGACGGAGATTATGCTGAAGAAACGTTGAAACGCAGAGGAATCGGATATGAAACAAAGGGCGGATGAGGAACCCTGAGGTTGTTGATAAAGCCCTCTCCCTTTGCTCCTCTCATATGAGGGGCGCATGATGCGCCCCTTGGTTTTGATTGAGAGGGATTAGTATGGAGTGACTGTGCCCATCAAGTCTTTGAGTTTCGGCGGTCGTTGGTTCATTATGAGGTAGTACCAGATGGTGTTGGCCATGACGTTTTTCACGTAGCCACGGGTTTCGGCAAACGGGATGGTTTCGGCAAATACGGCGCCGTCGACGTTTTGCGTCAGGCTGCGTTTCCATTGCGCCGGACGACCCGGGCCGGCGTTATAACCGGCGGAGGCCAATGGCATGGAGCCGCCAAATTGGTCACGAATTTGTGCCAAATAGGCGGTGCCGAGCTGTACATTGGTGTCGATGTTGCCTAAATCGCTCAGCTGGAAGTTGCTCAAGCCTTGTTTGCGTGCCAGTACGCGTGCGGTTTCGGGGATGATTTGCATCAGGCCATGTGCGCTGGCGGAGGATTTGGCGAGTGTGACGAAGCGCGACTCTTGGCGAATGATGCCGTAGGCCCATGCCGCCGGAATGCCGGCGTTGGCCGAGTGGCGTTGTAACGTGGACAGATACGGCGTTGGGTAACGTTGGCTGAAGTTGTAAACGGTTTTAGTGCGATCGGAGGTGTTGATCATGCGATCCAGCAGGCCGACACGACGACCGTACTCGGCTGCGGCGAGTAATTGCTGATCGTTCATTTTGCGCAGCGGGTAGTTCCACTCGCGGCTGATTTCGAGCATCATGTCCATGTCAGCGAATTTGCGTGCGCGTTCAAAGCCCGGGGTTTTGCTCACGGCGGCGATTTCTGCGTCGGTCGGTGCGGTTTTTGGTGGCAGGGTGATTGGGCGGCCCAGTTCTTCGCGTGCCAAGATGCCGTAGAAGTCAAAGTTGTTGGCTGCTTGTTCGTAGAATAGAGCCGCTTGGGTGCTTTGTCCTTGTGCGGCGTAGGCGCGGCCACGCCAGTATTGCCACGTGGAGGTGTTGCGCTCGGCTTCGCTCATTTTGTCAATCGCTTGTCCGACCAATCCCCAGTCCCCTTCGCGCATACCGGCGCGTGCTTGCCAGCCGAGTACGTCATCCGGTAGTTGTAATTTCGGGTATTGTTGATAAGCATTGCGGTAGAACGATGCGCCACCCGATGCGGCACGGCGAATTTGGCTGTAGCCATAGTAGGCTTGGGTCAATGCGCCTTGTTGCGGTGACATGCCGGATGCGGCAGACTGTACTGAGCCTGCGAGCGAGCCGGTGCTGTCGTTGCTCGCTTGATTGATCAGGCTGGACATGCGTGCGGCGGAGCCGGCATTTTTGCTGTAGCCCGCTAGACGTGAGCCTTGTGCGCCGCTGTTATACGCGGATAGTGCGGTGAAGTAGTTGCTGTCCTCGTCGCTGATGCCACGCGCAGCAAGTGATTCGGTGAGCTGTTGGCAGCCTTTGGTATTGGCCGCTTTGCTGTCAAACATCAGGCCTTTGGCAATGGCGGCAATGCTGCTGGCGCTGCCGCCATGCTCCAGTTGACCCAGTTGGTTAAAACAGTTGATGGACACGTCATCCTTGAGTTCGTATTGGGCGTAGTAGCGATTGAATGCGCTCCAATCTTTGCGTGCGGCCAGTACATACAGATAGTCGTTGCGCATACGGTCGGCCAATGCCTGGCCATCGTAACGCTGGATGAATGCTTTGACTTCGGCGTCGGGTGCGTTGACGTTGCCTGTACCGTCGCTGTTGTACAGCTGCGGTTTGAGTCGGTAGTATTCGACGTATGAGGTCAGCGGGTAGCCACTGAGCTGGTCTGCGAGCTGCGCGGCGCGTGGTGCGTCGTTGCGCAGGGCTGCGGTACGCAGTTGTTTAAACGTTTCGTCCTGGGCGTTTGCGCCGATGGTCAGCGATCCGTAGGCGCTGGTGTTGCCGACCGGTGTGGATTCTTGCGCCAGAGCCGTCATGGTGGCGCCGCTGAGAATGGCGGATACGGTAAAAGCGACCGCGCCCGTGCGAATTTGGTTTAAACTCGTCATAAATACTCCCGATGAGTCCGCACAGATGATCTGTCTGCGGATGTGATTTGATGAATAAATGAATTATGGCTATTGTACCGATAAACGTCGATGAGGTGTCTCGCCAGCGGCAAGCGCATTCTATTTCAACACACAATAACGGTGAAAATAAGGCGACAGCGGCTCAATCCTCCGAACTCAAAGCTCAACAGCGGCGTGAGCTGATCGCGCGTCGCACTGCGCTCACGCCGCAACAGCGTCAAATGCGCTCCGAACAATTAACACGGGAGCTAATGGCGTGGTTGACCGACTGTGTGGAGCAAACCGCGACGATTGCGCTGTATTGGGCATTCAAGGGTGAAATTGATTTGCAGCCGTTGATGGATCGCTGGCGCGCGCAGGGCGGTCGGGTATTGTTGCCGATTGTGCATGAAAAAAATGCGCCGCTGCTGTTCGCACCGTATCGGGGCTTAACTTCCATGCAAAAAGGGGCGTATGGCATATTGGAGCCGATGTACGAAGAAGGTGAGCTGATCGCCGCGTCTGAGGCCATCTCCGTTTTGTTCGCGCCGTGTGTGGGCTTTAATGCAGCGGGTTATCGTTTGGGTTATGGTGGCGGTTACTATGACCGAACTTTGGCGAACTGGCGCGCGCAGGGTGCGAAGTTGCCAATCACGGTGGGTGTAGCGGATGCGTGGGCGCAGATTGATTTTGCGCCGAATGAATTTGACGAACCGCTGGATGTGCTGTGCTTGGCCGATACGGTGTAAGCCTCGGTTTATTCAGTCCAAATAAATCCATTGTCCAATCGGTAAATCGGCGGGCAGTTCAAATTCGCCCACGCGCACGCGGTGCAACTCATCCACACGATTGCCCGCTGCGGCGACCATGCGTTTGACCTGATGGTATTTGCCTTCGCGCAGCACCAGTTCCAATAGCTGCGGATTATCCTCGTCCAAACGACGTGCGGATACGGCTTTGAGGGTTTCATTCTCATCGTGTAACAGCACGCCAGACATGAGGGCGTTGAGCATTTCATCGGTCATCGGATGGCGGCAGGTGGCGTGATAGACCTTGTCCACATTTTTCTTCGGTGAAGTGTTTTTGTGGATGAACTGTCCGTCATCTGAAATCAATAATAATCCCGTGGTATCCACGTCCAGACGCCCGACACACTGCACGTCACGGTTGCGCAACTGTGATGGCAAAATCGACAGCACGCTCATGTGGTGCTGCGGTTTTTGCGAGCATTCGTAGTTCGCTGGTTTATTCATCAGCAGGTACACATGCTCGCGGTATTGCCACGTTTCACCTTCGATTTGCCAGCTCAGATCGGCCAGATCAAATAATTCCTCGGGATCGTCGCAGACCTCGTCATTGACCAGTACTTCGCCGGTTTCGATCAGGGCGCGGCAATACGCACGCGTGCCGAAGCCTTGCTGTTGCAGGATTTTGTCGATGGGTAAGGGTTTGGCTTTTTTCGCTTTGCTCATGGTTCGGATATGGGGTTATACGGATAATTCTTTGGCCAATTCTTCGGCGCGGGCTTTACAGGCAGCGACACCGGCGTGAATCGCTTTGTCCAAGCCATTTTCTGCAAACTGCGCCAATGCCGCTGCGGTCGTGCCGCCTTTGCTGGTGACGCGTTCGCGTAGGGTGGCGACTTCTTCAGTGGATTCGCCTGCGAGTGCCACGGCGCCGGCGAAAGTGCCTTGCACCAATTGTTTTGCGGTTTGTGCATCAAAGCCTAAATTCAATGCATCCTGTGTGAGCTGTTCCATCATGTAGAACACATAGGCTGGACCCGAGCCGGCAATCGCGGTGATTGCGTCGATTTGGGATTCTTCGTTCAGCCAGACGATTTGACCGATGGATTGCAAAATGTCGTTCACCCATTGGCGCTCGATATCGTTCAGGTTCGGTGCGAATACGCCGGTGATGCCTTGCCCAACCAATGCGGGGGTGTTTGGCATGGTGCGTACGATTTTTCCATGACCATTGCTCCATGCGGACAGCGTGCTGTTGGGTAAACCGGCAGCGATGCTCAGCAGTATCTGATTGGCATTTAAATTCGGGGTAAGTTCGGCCAAGGCTTCTTTCATGTTCTGTGGTTTGACCGCGAGCACCCAGATGTCAGGTGGCGTAGGTATTTGCGCGCAGGCAAAAACGGTGCTCTCGTAGCATACCACGCTCAGGTCATAGTTCAGGCGGTCGCGTTGTGCTTCGTTGTGCTCAATCACGGAAATTTGTTTGGGTGAAAAGCCGCCTTTTTTTATCATGCCGGTGATGATGGCGGTGGCCATATTGCCACCGCCTAAAAATGCAATGTGAGGTGTGGGTGTGCTCATGAGGTCTCCTGATGAAGCTGTTTTATTGGGGATACTGGCGTGCGCCAAAAATCGCTGTGCCGATGCGCACCATGGTACTACCTGCGGCGATGGCCTGCGCATAGTCGTCGCTCATGCCCATCGACAGTGTGTCGAAGCGGGCGGCATGCTCGGCGGGTAGTTGTTGCTTGATCCGTTCAAAAAGTGTGCGCAGTGCGATGAATGGTGCACGCTGCACAGTCTCATCGGCTTGCGCATCTATTGGCGCGGGAATCGCCATCAGGCCGCGTAGATTCAAATTTGGTAATGCGACGATCTGTAATGCCAGCTCAACAGCATCAACCGGTGTGCAGCCGCTTTTGCTGGCCTGATCATCAATGTTCACCTGTATACAGACGTTCAACGGCGTGCGAGAAGCAGGGCGCTGTTCGCTCAGACGCTGTGCAATTTTCAGGCGGTCTACGGCGTGCACCCAGTCAAAATACTCGGCGACAGGGCGAGTTTTGTTACTTTGCAGCGGGCCGATGAAATGCCAGACGGCTTGATTGTCCGGCTGGAGTTCGTCAAAGACTTCGATTTTTTCAACGCCTTCTTGCACGTAATTTTCGCCAAAATCACGTGCGCCGGCGGTATAGGTGGCCAGTACATTATCCGCCGGATGGGTTTTACTCACCGCGAGCAGCAGTACGTCATCGGGCGAGCGCTGCACTTGGGCGCAGGCATGAGCGACGGATTGTGTGATTTGGCGGTAGCGTTGAGCGATGTCTTTGGCAAGCATGATGATTTTTTTGAAAGACCAATGAGGCGTTAGGATACCATGAAGTGCGGATCAATCGGGTTGTGCTGTTGGGTATGTCCCATCATTTCATGCTTTGGAATGACACGCACATGCCTCGCCGTGCGCTGCGGCAACCAGATCGTGTAGTATGCCGCAATGCGCGCTGTCATTGGGCTGGGCGCATTGGTGTTTTAATCGGTCGAGTTGCTTTTCGAGTGCGGTCAGGCTGACCAAGCGAGCACGGATTTTCAGCAGCTGTTGTTCGATCAGCTGATTGATTTGGCTGCAATCGGTTTGTGGCTTGAGCGTGAATTCCAGCAGCAGTGCGGTATCGGCGATGGAGATATCCAGCGAGCGGCAATGTTTGATGAACGCCAGCTGTTCAACGTGTTTGTCCGTGTAGGCGCGATAGCCGTTCTCCTGTCGAGCCGGTGGTGGCAGGAGTTTTTCACGCTCGTAGTAACGAATGGTTTCGGCGGGTACGCCGGTTGCAGTGGCCAGTTGACTGATTTTCATGGGATTCTCCAAGGGATGTGTGATTTTATCCGAAATCATTTGACCTTGAAGTGGGTTTAAGGTTTTTAATGTGCATGTCATGTATTTTTATAAAGGGAGAAGAGCATGTCTAAATGCAGTTGCGAGCACGATATACAGCCTAAAGGGGCGGCGACGTGCTCAATGTCACCAGGCCAAACGGACGATCACGATCATGCGCATGAGGGCGATGACCACGACCATGAGCATGGTGATTCGTCGGGCTTTAAAACCTATTTGCCAGCTATTGTCAGTCTCGTGCTGCTTTTGGCTGGCATTGGCTTGGATCATTTTTTAAAGGCAGATTTTTTCACGGGTCGAGTGCGTTTGGCTTGGTATGCTTTAGCGTACATTCCGGTGGGTTGGCCGGTGATTAAAGAAGCTTTTTCGGGGCTGAAATCTGGGGAGTTTTTCACCGAATTTACGCTGATGGCGTTGGCAACGATCGGTGCGTTTGCGATTGGCGAATATCCAGAGGGCGTGGCGGTGATGTTGTTTTATGCGGTGGGCGAGTTGTTTCAAAATGCAGCGGTTAATCGCGCCAAAGGCAATATCAAAGCACTGCTGGATGTACGCCCCGATACCGCAACGGTTTTGCGTGAGGGGGCATATCAGACGGTAGTGCCAGAGTCTGTAGAAATTGGCGAGACGATTCAAATTCGTTCCGGTGAAAAAGCACCGCTGGACGGGGAAATGCTGAGCGGCGGGAGCAGTTTTAACACCTCTGCGCTGACCGGTGAGAGCAAGCCGAAAAGCATTGCCCAAGGTGAAACCGTGCTGGCCGGCATGGTCAACCTTGATAAAGTGATCGAGCTGAAAGTCACGCGCAAATTCGCGGACTCGTCATTGGCGCGGATTTTGGATCTGGTGCAAAACGCCAGCGCACGTAAGGCGAAAACCGAGTTGATGATTCGTCGTTTTGCCAAAATTTATACCCCGATTGTATTTTTCCTGGCGGTGGCGCTGGTCGCGGTGCCGTATTTTGTGGTGGAGCATTATGTCTTTCGTGATTGGCTTTACCGCGCGCTGATTTTCCTCGTCATTTCCTGTCCATGTGCCTTGGTGATCTCAATTCCGCTGGGCTATTTTGGTGGGATTGGTGCGGCCTCGCGCAATGGGATTTTATTCAAAGGCGGTAACTATATTGATACGATGGCCAAGGTCAATACCGTGGTCATGGATAAAACCGGCACGCTGACCGAAGGCGTATTTAAGGTTCAGGAGGTGAATACTTCCATGGATCAGGCCGAGTTCATTCGCGTGCTGGCAGCGCTCGAGCAGAAATCCACCCATCCGATTGCCAAAGCCGTAGCGCAGTTTGCGGGCAGCGACGCACAGGCATATCACGCGACCGAGGTGGAGGAAATTTCCGGCCACGGGCTCAAAGGTGTGGTCAATGGCGCGAGTGTTTTGGCGGGAAATGCCAAACTGCTGCGAAAATTTAACATCGCCTACGATGTCGCCATTGACTCCATCGTGGAAACCATCGTGGTGGTGGCGATTAACGATGCCTACGCTGGCTACGTCACTATTGCCGATCAGGTCAAAGCCGACGCGGCCATCGCGATTCAAACCATGCACGACAATGGTGTGAAACAAACCGTCATGCTCAGTGGTGACAAAACCGCGATTACCGAAAAAGTCGCGCAGAGCATCGGTATTGATACCGCGTACGGCGATTTGCTGCCTGAAGAAAAAGTTGCGCAAGTGGAGCAAATCAAAACGGATGCCTCCAAAGTCGTGGCCTTCGTAGGCGATGGCGTCAACGACGCGCCGGTGCTGGCTTTGAGTGACGTTGGTGTCGCGATGGGTGGCATGGGTTCCGATGCAGCGATCGAGACGGCGGACGTGGTGATCCAAACCGATCAGCCGAGTAAAATCGCCACCGCCATCAAAATCAGCAAAGCCACTCAACGCATTGTCTGGCAAAACATCGGTTTGGCGTTCGCCATCAAAGCCATCGTGCTGCTGCTCGGCGCAGGGGGCTTGGCCACCATGTGGGAAGCTGTTTTCGCCGATGTGGGCGTCGCGTTGTTGGCTATTTTGAATGCGGTGCGGATTCAGAAGATGAGTTTTGATTGAAAATAAATATTGAAAAGAAAAGCACGAGTTAATATTGACAAACAGAGAGAACACATTCATAATACACAACTCAAGGCGAATTAGCTCAGTTGGTTAGAGCGACGGAATCATAATCCGCAGGTCCGGGGTTCGAGTCCCTGATTCGCCACCAAATACATAACCAGTAACACCCAAGGTTAGCAATAAAACCCGCATAAACACTAAGTTTTGCGGGTTTTTTGTTGTCCGTAGGCAACGATAGCAAACCCTCGTATTTAAAATAATTGTGTACCAGACTGTGTACCATGTTATGATTAAACACATAAATCTAACCGTTTGGTACACAATAAACGGTAATTGCGCTTAAACACAGCATCTACGGGGTATCGCAATGGCTATAGAAAAACTCAATCCATCCAAACTACCAAAAGACATCAGCAACATCGAACGCGCCCTAAAAGGCGATACGGTAGCACTTGCCCTATTCGCCACACCTACAGGCGCAGTCAACATCCCCAAAAGTTTAGCCGATGGCAAAGGACTTACCCTACTACGGCAAGATAGTGGCTCATGGATATGGTTTTATCGCTACAGAATCAATGGGCGAGCGAGCAAAATGTCTTTAGGTGCTTATCCCCTCACAACGCTGGCAATGGCACGACAAGCACACAAAGAAGCCTATTTATTGGTAGAGCAAGGCAT
>CAYPYQ010000270.1:0-2997 GCA_964414735.1 uncultured Hydromonas sp. | reverse complement strand
AGCATGTGGTCACAGCCTCGCGCCATCGCCTGATAGGCCCAGAGTTGCGCCTGTTTTGGGCGTGGTAGATAGCCGATGTGGTTGTGTCCTTGTGCGCCCATGAGCTGCTCGACGATCCAGAAATTTTGTTGTTTCAGTCCGCGAATATAGTCCAGCGTCATGGCGATTTCTGCCGATTTGAGCGGTTCTTTCAGCCCGCCCCAGACCGGATAATTGTCATAGGAGACGAAATCCAGTTGCTCGGCCATGACGTTTTGATCGTACGCGCGATTAAAAAATCCGCCGAACAGGTTGTGCGTCACTTGCTGATGCGCCCCACGATGCGCCTTGATCAAATCAATTTGCATTTTGGCAAAGGCATTGATACTGTCCGAGCGAAAACGCGCCCAGTCCAAACGCAGCGCCGGATTGTGCGTGGTCACGGTATGTACCGGCATGGGAATCTGCGCAAAATCAGTGTAGGTTTGTCCCCAGAATATCGTGCCGTAGGCTTCGTTCAATCGCTCGATGTCCTCTTCGTACACATCGCGCAAATAATCTTGAAACGCCAGATGACACTGCTCGCAGTAGCATTGATCGGAGCCTTCGTGGCCGATCTCGTTGTCCATTTGCCACGCAATGATGGCGGGTTCGTTCGCGTAGTGTTTGACCAGTTTGCTGACGATTTTTTCGGTGTATTGCTGGTACACGCGCGAGTTGAAACAATACTGTCGCCGCCCGCCAAACACGCGCACTTCACCATTCATTTCCCGTGCCAAAATCGACGGATGCGTTTTCGCCAACCACGCAGGAAATGTCGCCGTCGGCGTACCAAACATCACGCTCAAGCCATGCGTTTTGGCTTTGGCAATCACCTGATCAAAAAACGAGAAATCAAATTGCCCTTCAATCGGCTCCATTTTTTGCCAAGCAAATTCACCGATACGAATGATGTTGCAGCCCATCTCGCGCATCCGGCGCATATCATCGTCCATCATCTCGACCGGCCAATGCTCGGGGTAATAGTCAACGCCTAAATACATACGCTCCTCCTCGTTTTAATTCAGCACATCAAATGCGTACACGCACTCGTGACGGTATTCCTCTTCGGGCAGCAGTCGCGCCGGATGATCGCCGTTGGATTTCGGACGATGTGGGCACAACTGCGTTTCAATGCACAGTGCATCGTGCGAGCGCCCAATGATGCCCCCACGCAAACGCTCACCATCGGAGTAATTATGCGCATACAGCACCGCACACGGCTGATCCGTATACACCCGCACGCGTCGTCCGCTGTTCAGCTCGTACAAGGTCGCTTGTGCGCGATCCGAATCCATACGATCAAAAATAAAGTAGTGATCCACACCGCGCGCCTGCGCGATGCGCGGATCGGTGCTGTTCAAAATATCGGCCAACGCACGCGATTGTCGATAATCAAAATCACTCTGCGCCACCGGCCATTCATCACCGTTCACCAGCAGCTCTTCGTTCATCGCACATACTGTATCCGAATGAATTTGCAGTTGATGCGCGTGCACCGTATCGCGCGCATTGCCCGACAAATTGAAATAACTGTGGTGCGTCAAATTACACAGCGTCGGCGCATCGGTACGCGCGCGATAAGCGATACGCAAGCGATGCGCCGCATCTAACGTATACGCGACCGTCACAGACAAATTGCCCGGATAACCGTTTTCACTATCGGCACTGTGATAAGTAAAAGTCACGCGCGCACTGCCATCGCTGAGCACTTCACTGCGGTGCTGCCACAGTTGATGTGACATCGCCTGCGCACCACCGTGCAAGACATGCGCGCCATGCGACAGCGGCAATTGCTGCATTTGTCCATTGAGTGAATAACGCCCGTGGGCAATACGCCCCGCCGTGCGGCCTATGGTTGCGCCAAGATACGGGACATTATCCACATAGTCATTCACATCCGCAAAACCAAGCACCACGCTTTCTACCACGCCCGCTTGATCCGGCATGCGAATATCCAAAACGCTCGCACCCCAATTCGTCAAATGTACGCTAAAGCCAGATGAACAGCGCAGCTCATACACGGTTGCGCTGTGCTCCCCTATCTGTGTGGTCAACGATGTGAGTTCAACCGCCTGCATTGCTGCTCCTGTCATGACGAATGCAACACATGTTCAAAAAGCGGCGAAAACCCGCCTGCCCCGCGGTATCACGTTTGTACACGCCCGCGTCATTGAGCACCTGCACAAACACATCACCAATGGCCGCTTTCAAATAAACTTGTGCATCCGTACCCATCACATAGCTCGGCGCAATCTGCGCGAACCAGTCGGCATGCGCCGCCAGCTCCAGATAATTCGCCAACTGCTCTTCACCACGCAGACACGCGGCCAAGCGCTCCAGCGCCGTTTGCAAACGATCCGGCAGCACTGCCAAGCCCATCACCTCGATCAGACCGATATTCTCTTTTTTAATGTGGTGCAGCTCGGCATGCGGGTGAAAAATCCCCAGCGGATGCGCCTCGCTCGTGCGATTGTTACGCAGTACCAAATCCAGTTCAAAAACGCCCTCACGCATACGTGCGATCGGCGTGACCGTATTGTGTGGTGTATCGTCCGTATGCGCGAAAATATCCACTGCCGCATCGCTGTAACCACGCCACTTATTCAACAATTCATCCGCCGCATCAACCAACTGCGCGGCATGGCGACTGCGCAGGCGCAGCACACTCATCGGCCAGATCAATTGCTGCACCTCAATGTCCGAGTATTTTGACCAGACAAATGTGTATTCAACCGCCGCACGACTCATGGCAAATTCGTAACAGCCGCCTTGGAAATGATCGTGGCTCAAAATCGACCCCCCGACAATCGGCAAATCCGCGTTCGAGCCGAGGAAGTAATGCGGAAACTGAGCCACAAAATCGAGCAGGCGTACAAAGGTCGCGCGCGTTAATTTCATCGGCTCGTGCTCGGCTTTAAGCACGATGCAATGCTCGTTGTAATACTCATACGGCGAATATTGCAAGAACCATTGTTC
>CAYPYQ010000269.1:0-3375 GCA_964414735.1 uncultured Hydromonas sp. | reverse complement strand
GGACGCGAAGGCGTAACCGGTGTGCGCGACGAGCAAACCATCGGCTTTTCCACCATTCGTGGTGGCGACATCATCGGCGACCACACCGTATTGTTTGCCGGAGCGGGCGAGCGCATCGAAATCACGCACAAATCCTCGTCACGCATGACCTACGCCACCGGAGCGATACGCGCGGCGCTGTTTTTGGCCGAGCACAAACAAGCCGGTTTGTATGACATGCAAGACGTGTTGGGCTTAAAAAACCTATAAGATTCAACATCTCATAATATGTTTGTAATCACTCGTCGAGGCGTGGCTGCTGGAGACAAATCCACTCCAGCGCCCACCTCGCTTTTTCGCAAATACCTCTGGTTTTGGGTCAATGTCGCCCTGCTGCATGGCGTATTGATCGCTACCTAGTGGTTTCCACAACCATTGCAGTTGCCCACCCGCGACGATATTGCCAATGCATGGCAGGAGCTGAAAACCTACGTGGATCGCCGCTGGGTTCATCCCGAAGCATATCAACGCCAAGCACAAGCCGAGCAGCTCGCCGCACAACGGCGCATCGCCGAGCTACCGCCCGCGCTGATTAGCCGCGCCGAGCCGAAAAATCGCGTGTATCAGATTCGCTGTCCGAAAGACGCGCGTGCCGCCAAACTGCACGGCAGCGTATTCATCATCGCCGACATCACCGCGCAAGGTAAAGTGGGTAAAGCCATGATCGTTGAGCCTTCACCCAACCCACAGGTCAATCAGTTGATTTTGAAAAGTTTCAATCAAGCACAATTCAAACCCGCTCTGGATGAACACCATCAACCCGCACCTGACCAAGTGCATTTTAACTGGCCCTACGATTGCCGCTGAGAGTGCTGTTGAGATCACCATTGAGCCACAACAAGACCCATCACCAACAAAATCCATCAATAACCCTTAGTTTTGAATAATACTGCGCAAAACTGCTAAAATACGCGTTTTGATGTTCCTTCACGTAGCGTACGCCTACGAATTTTCTGACGCACAGCCCATTTTTAATATGAATACTTCTTTTAATCTGCAACACTTCTGGCAACAAGGCGACGGTTTCGCCCATTTCGTCGCCATCGTTTTACTCATCATGTCCATTCTGAGCTGGGGTGTGATCGCCCTACGCACCATGATGATTCTGCGTATGCGCCGCCTGAGCCAAGCGATTGAAGCCTTTTGGAGCAATATTCGCGCCGAGTCCGCCACGCGCATCGCAGTAGTGAAGCAACTCGACCACGAAAATCTGGTCACGCCGCTGGCACGAGCAATGGATACTGCGGAAAATCGCTCTGCACTGGAACGCAAACTCTCATCCGCTGTGCGTCAATCGGAACACACACTGGATCAAGGCTTAACCCTACTCGCAACAGTCGCCTCCAGCGCGCCGTTCGTCGGACTGCTCGGTACCGTTTGGGGCATTTATCGCACTTTAACCACGGTTGCCGCTGATGGTCAAATGGACATCAATGCGATTGTCGGACCCGTCGGTGAAGCACTCATCATGACCGCGTTTGGTTTGGCAGTGGCACTGCCTGCGCTGTTCGCCTACAATTTTTTCAGCCGCAAAAACCAAGTGCAATCCGCGGAAATCGACGCCTTCGCGCACGATCTGGTGGCCGAATATGGCAACCCTGACGGCGAACGTAGTTAATTTTTGTGAAAGTGAACGATCATGGCATTCAATACCGGTTCGCGTAAAAACGCAGTGATGGCGGACATCAACATCACCCCAATGGTGGATGTGATGCTGGTGCTGTTGGTCATTTTCATCATGGCCGCGCCGTTGATGACCCAATCGGTCAAGGTTAAAACCGCCAACTCCAAAGCCGCCTCCAGCCAAGCCAAAACGCCGCCGGTGGTGCTCGCCGTGAATGCGCAAGGCCAATATTTCGTCGGCACAACGCAAGTACCCGAATCCGACCTGCTGCCTACACTCAAAGCCTTGGCTGAGAAAGACGCGCAAACCACCATTTTGATCCGTGCGGATAAAAACATCCCCTACGCCAAAGTCGCGCAACTGCTGCTCGCCAGCCAAGGCGCCGGTTTGGAAAAAGTCAGTATTGACACGCAAGCAACTGGGCAATAAGGTTACGTACATGTTATATCGCACGATCATCACCCGAATGAGCCGCCTCAGTGCTGCTTTGGGGTTGATGAGTGTATTATTTTTTACGATATCCATCCCAGTCAGCGCACAGACAAACAATACCATCATCGTTACCGACGATACCGGTCAAGAATTACACTTTGAACATGCGCCGCAGCGCATCGTTTCGCTATCGCCCGGAATTACCGAAAACCTGTTTGCCATCGGTCTGGGTGAACACGTGGTCGGCGTGAGCAGCTACTCCGATTATCCTGAGCAGGCCAAAACGCTGCCTGTCATCAGCGACTACCAAAACATTGATCTGGAAGCCATCGCCAAACTCAAACCCGATGTGGTAATTGCATGGCATGGTGGACAATCTCCTGCGCAATTAACCGCGCTCAAACAACTGAACATTCCGATTTTTTACCAAAAAATCAATACCTTGGCGGATATTCCGCTGTCCCTGATGCGTTTATCGCAGATGGCAGGCAACCAAGCACAGGCCGCACCGATCATTGCCCAAGCCTACGCACACATCCCTCTACTGGCGCAAGCCCCGCAACCCAAACTCAAAGCGTTTTACCAAGTGTGGCAACGCCCACTGATGACCATCAATGGCAATAGCTGGATTTCCGATGCACTGGTGCGCTGCGGCGCAGTGAATCTGTTCGCCGAGCTGCCGATCAGCGCACCGACCGTGAATCTCGAGGACGTACTCTCGCGTCAACCCGAGCTGATTTTGAGTGCCACCGCCAACGCACAAGCCGACCATAGCCTTGATTTTTGGCACGATTGGCCACATATTCCTGCTGTGGCGAGCAATGGACTGATTTATACCGAAGGCGACGCGATGAACCGCGCCACCCTACGCACATTGACCGCCACACAACAATTGTGCGGGCAAATCGCTCAAGTGCGCACTTCATTTCAAAGTAAATAATGATTACCGTAGCAACCTACAACATCCACAAAGCCCACTCGATGCGCGGCTGCCATCTGAACGAGCTCAAAAACGGCCTGAAGGAAATGAATGCCGACCTGATCTGCCTACAAGAAGTGCAAGATCGCAACAGCAAACGCAAAAGCAGCATACTCACCGAGTACGACCAATCGCAGGTTGCCGCATTGCAAGCCAATCTTTATCCGCACATCGCCTACGGTGCCAATGCGATTTACGATCACGGACACCACGGCAACGCCATTTTGTCCAAATATCCGATCCAGCAGTGGCGCAATATCGATGTCTCTGATCACCGCCTGGAGCAACGCGGCATCCTGCA
>CAYPYQ010000268.1:0-1736 GCA_964414735.1 uncultured Hydromonas sp. | reverse complement strand
GCGCAGCGTTAGCACATATGGCTCGGACTGCTCGCCCAGCACTTCGGCGCAGGCTTGTGCCACATCCGGCGCGCGGCGCAGTTCAATTCGATGATCGGCCTGAATCGGAATCAGTATGCTGTTCAAAATATGCGCCCGTTGCGCCTGCGCCATGCGGTGACGGTGAAACTGTTCCAGCGGTGTTCCTGCTGGCGTGGTCTTCTTCGCTGGTTTTTTCGGCTTGTCCAGACGACGCATGAGCGCTTGCAACAGATGCCGTGCATTCTGAAAATCCCCGCGCCACAGCAATCCATGCCCCGCACTGGCGAGTCGATAGGCCTGATCGGCGGGTAAGGTGTCGTCGGCCAATGTCAGATGTTTGGGTGGCGGATGGTTCGCTTCGGAAATCCAGCGGGCTTGGTATGGCAGCTCTTTTTCGTGCCAGTGAATATAGTGTGTGTGCATTGGGGCACTATAACATAAAGCATGCTGCAAAAGATGCGCAGAAAAAGTGATGGGGATTGTGCGGTAATCGGTTTTTTTCGTTGGTCGGCAGTGGTAGAATGAAGGCCTTGATTAAGACAACGGAGTGTCATTATGCCAATCACAATAGCGGTGGGGCGTGAGCGGACAGAAGGTGAGCGACGGGTTGCATTGGTACCCGAAACCGCCAAAAAATTCGCGGCGCTGGGGGTGGATGTGCGGGTGGAGCAGGGCGCGGGTCTGAGCAGTAATTTCTTGGACAGCGACTATGCCAACGTAACGGTCGCAGGCTCGCAAGGCGAGACCTACCAAAATGCCCAGATCATGATGCGTGTGACACCACCGAGCTTAGAAGAAATCGAGCAAATGCCGCAAGGCGCGGTTTTGATCGGTTTGCTCAAACCCTATGAGAGCAAAGAGCGTTTGGCTGCGCTGAATGCGCGCCAGATCACCGCATTTGCCTTGGAATTGCTGCCGCGCATCTCACGTGCGCAGAGCATGGATGCGCTGTCCTCACAAGGCGCGTGCTCCGGCTATCAATGCGCCCTGATCGGTGCGTCGCACAGTGCCAAATTTTTCCCGATGTTGACCACCGCCGCCGGTACGATTCGTCCGGCACGTGCGCTGGTGATTGGCGCGGGCGTTGCGGGTTTGCAGGCGATTGCGACGTGCAAACGTCTGGGCGCGATGGTCGATGCGTATGATGTGCGTGCGGCGGCGAAAGAGCAAATCGAGTCCCTCGGTGCGAAATTCGTCGATACCGGTGTGTCCGCCGATGGCACGGGCGGTTATGCGCGTGAGCTGACCGAAGAGGAAAAAGCCCAGCAGGCCGAACGCCTCGCCAAAGCGGTTGCGACCGCTGATGTGCTCATCACCACGGCGGCGATTCCGGGTAAAAAAGCGCCACTCATCATCACCGAAGACATGATTAAAGGCATGAAATACGGCTCGGTGATCGTCGATATGGCTGCCGAGTCGGGTGGTAACTGCGCATTGACGCAGGCGAATCAAATCGTTCAAGCGCATAACGTCTCCATCATCGGGCCGGTGAATTTGCCATCGCGTATGCCGATGCACGCGTCGGAACTGTATGCGAAAAACCTGTATAACTTCCTCTCGCCGTTTATCAAGGAGGGCGAGTTGAACATTGATTGGCAGGACGAAGTGATTGCCGGTTCGTTGCTGTGTAAAGACGGTGCGACCGTGCATGGCAATGTCAAACAGGTATTGGGAGAATAAACATGGATGGAATGCTTGCGATTTATATTTTTATG
>CAYPYQ010000267.1:0-9448 GCA_964414735.1 uncultured Hydromonas sp. | reverse complement strand
TTTCTACGCCGTTTGACCGAATTTATGAATCATGAAGTCATGCCTGCCGAAGCAGAATATAAAAAGCAGCTCAATGGCGGCGAGAACTGGCGTCAATGGAATCAGCCGGCGATTATGGAGTCGCTCAAGGCGCGTGCGCGTGAGCTGGGCTTGTGGAATCTGTTTCTACCGGGTGCGCATGGTGCGGGCTTGTCCAATGCCGAATACGCCACGCTGGCCGAATACATGGGGCGCTCAATCATTGCGCCTGAGGTGTTCAATTGCAATGCGCCCGATACCGGCAATATGGAGGTGCTCGAAAAATACGGCTCGCCCGAACAACAAGCACAATGGCTCAAACCATTGCTCACGGGCGAAATTCGTTCGGCATTTTGTATGACCGAGCCGGATGTGGCTTCGTCGGACGCAACCAATATGCAGGCGACGGCGATCGTCGAGGGCGATGAGGTGGTGCTCAACGGGCGCAAATGGTGGAGTTCGGGTATTGGTCATCCGAATTGCAAAGTGCTGATTTTCATGGGGCTGACCGATCCGACTGCAGAGCGTCATCGTCAACACTCGATGGTATTGGTTCCGCTGGACACCCCGGGGGTCAAAATCGAGCGTATGCTGCCTGTGTTCGGTGCTTATGACGAGCCGTTCGGTCACGGTGAAGTGACGTTTACCAATGTGCGCTTGCCGTTATCTGCCTTCATCGGTGGGCCAGGGCGGGGGTTTGAAATTGCACAGGGGCGTCTGGGGCCGGGACGTATTCACCACTGCATGCGGGCGATCGGAGCGGCAGAGTATGCGCTTGAGCTGCTGTGCGAGCGTGCGCTCACGCGTACCGCTTTTGGTAAACCGTTGGCAAAGTTGGGCGGTAATGCGGATGTGATTGCAAATGCGCGCATTGCAATTGAGCAGGCGCGTTTACTCACACTTAAAGCGGCGTGGATGATGGATACAGTCGGTGTGAAACAGGCAATGAGTGAGATTTCGCAGATTAAAGTGGTTGCGCCGAACATCGCCCAGCAGGTGTTGGATGCGGCGATACAGATTCACGGTGGCGCTGGCTTGTCGGATGATTTTCCGTTGACTGCTTTGTATGGCTATGTGCGCGTATTGCGCATTGCCGACGGGCCGGACGAGGTACATCGCGGACTGATTGCGAAGCTCGAATTGAAAAAACATTTGGCGAAAATCACGGCCTCAACGGGAGAAAAAGCATGACGGCACAATCGGTACAACTGGACAGCGCGGGTGCGGTGCGCGCGGGTGAAGAGTTGGATGTTGCCAAAGTCGATGCGTATTTGAAACAGCACATTGTAGGACTGGAGGGGGCGCCCGCCGTGGCGCAGTTTTCCGGTGGCGCATCGAATTTAACTTATCAGTTGAGCTATCCGCAGCACGATTTGATTTTGCGACGTCCGCCATTCGGACACAAGGCCGCTTCGGCGCACGATATGTTGCGCGAGGCGCGCATCATGCAGGCGCTTAAACCGGTCTATCCCTATGTGCCCGAGGTGCTGACGACGTGCGACGATACTGCGGTGATGGGCTGCGATTTTTATGTGATGCAGCGGTTGGTTGGGCTGATTCCGCGCCAGAATCTACCCAAAGGTTTGGAGTTGGACGCGGCACAGACACGCAGCTTGTGCCTCAATGTGATTGATAAATTGATCGAATTGCATCAGGTGGATCCTGATGCGGCGGGATTGAGTCATTTGGGTAAGGGCGAGGGTTTCGTGCAACGCCAAGTCGAGGGCTGGAGCAAACGCTACCGTCAGGCACGTACCGAGGACGTGGTGGATTTTGAAGATGTGATGGCGTGGTTGCAGACACATATGCCGGCCAAAGATAGCGCGACGCGCGTGATTCACAACGATTATCGCTTTGATAATGTGGTGTTGAATCCTGATAATCCACTGGAGGTCATCGGCGTGCTGGATTGGGAAATGGCGACGCTGGGCGATCCGCTGATGGATTTGGGTAATTCGTTGGCGTATTGGGTACAGGCGGATGATGATCCGATGTTTCAGGCGATGCGCCGCCAGCCAACGCATTTGCTCGGTATGCTGACGCGTCAAGAGGTGATCGAGTATTACGCTGAAAAAATGGGGTTTGCGATTGCTCAGTTCGATTTTTACCGCGTATTTGGCCTGTTCCGTCTGGCGGTAATCGTACAACAGATTTGGTATCGCTATTTCCACGGGCAGACGAGCAATCCGCAGTTCGCTATGTTTGGGCAGATCACCAATTATCTGCACCAACGTTGCCAACGCTGTATCGCAGGACAGTTGCAATAATGGCGGCTGTGTATTTAATCCGCCACGGACAAGCGAGTTTCGGTACGCATCATTACGACGCGCTTTCGCCGCTGGGGCAGCAGCAGGCCGAACAGCTTGGGGCATGGTTGCGTACGTGTGCGATTGAACCGGCGCGTTGGTACAGCGGTAGCATGCAACGCCAGCAGCAAACGGCGCAACATACGTGTGCCGCGTTGGAATTGGCGGATGCGTCGTTGCACACCGATGCGCGCCTGAATGAATTTGACTATCTCGACGTGCTCTCGGCGCATATTCCGAACTGTACCTCGGATGCGGCTCTGCTGGATTTTCTCCGGCAGCAAATGGGCGATCCGCGCCGCGTGTTTCAGCGCATTTTCAGCGAGGCGGTGGTGCATTGGGTGGCGCACACGCACAAAATCGATGGTACGGCGTATCGTGAGACGTGGCGCGAATTTCAGCAGCGCGCGCAGGCGGCTCTGGCCGATGCGGTTGAATTTGCTTGTAATGACAATGCGAGCGTGATGCTGTTCACTTCGGGTGGCGTGATCAGCGCGATGGTGCAGAATTTATTGGGCATCAGCGACGAGCGGATTTTTGATTTAAACAGTATTTTGTTAAACACCGGCATCACACGTTTGCGCGTCGGGCAAAAACGCGTGTGGGTCGACTATTTGAATGCCTGTCCGCATTTGGAATGGCAGCGGCAGGCGAATTTGCAAACGCATCGTTGATGAATTGAATTGATAAAGATAAAGGAGACACACATGACAACATTTGATCTGACCGGAAAAATCGCCTTGGTTACCGGTGCGAGCCGGGGTATTGGCGCGTCGATTGCCCGCACGCTGGCGGCGCATGGCGCGCATGTCATCGTCTCCAGCCGCAAGGCTGAGGCCTGCACGGTGGTGGCCGATGAAATCATCGCCGCAGGTGGCAGCGCAGAGGTTTTGGCGTGTCACATTGGCGATATGGCGCAAATTGAGAGCACCTTTGCGCAGATTCAGGCCAAGCATGGTCGTCTGGATATTTTGATCAATAATGCAGCGGCCAATCCGTATTTCGGTCACATCATGGATACCACGCCGGAAGCGTTTCAAAAAACGGTGGATGTGAATATTCGCGGCTACTTTTTTATGTGCAGCCACGGCGCACGGCTAATGGCGACGAACGGCGGTGGCGCGATCGTCAATATTGCCTCGGTCAACGGGGTGATTCCGGGCGATATGCAAGGTATTTACTCCATCACTAAGGCGGCAGTCATCTCCATGACCAAAGCCTTTGCCAAAGAATGCGCGCCACAAAATGTGCGGGTGAATGCGGTGTTGCCAGGTGCGACCGACACGCATTTTGCCTCGGCGTTGGTGAATAATCCGGTGATTTTGAAACAGGCTTTACACCACATCCCGCTCAAACGCGTGGCACAACCGGACGAAATGGTCGGCGCGGTGCTGTATCTGGTGTCACCAGCGGCGAGCTACACCACCGGCACGTGCATGGCGGTGGATGGCGGATATTTGCTGGTGTAAGTCTCCAATGGTGTGGTTAAAATGGTGGGCGGCGTTGTTTACTATTCGCCAATGCTTTACAATGCGCCCATGATTGCAAACCGCACACTTCCCCATTGTTCCTATGATTTAGACGTACGTACGGTCGCGCTGGTCGGTCGATTGGCGCCCGATACTGCGCCGGAGCCGCTGCTGCACGTGATTCGTCTGGTGTCGGATATGGGCAAAAAAGTGGTGATCGAGGCCCGCACGCATGAGTTGTTCAAACTGAACGATTATCCGCGCGTGGAATTGGCCGAAATTGGCAATGTCGCCGACGTGCTGATTTCGGTCGGTGGCGACGGCACGATGCTCGGTGTGGCGCGCGAAGTCGCACCGTATGGTGTGCCGTTGATCGGGATTAACCAAGGGCATTTGGGCTTCATCACCGATGTGGCGTTAAACGATGCGGCGGCGCTGTTGCGCGAAATTCTGCTGAACAAACGCTTCGTGGTCGAGGCGCGCGATATGTTGCAAGTCAAAGTGCTGCGCGAGGGCGAAGAATTATTCTCCAGCACCGCGCTCAACGACGTGGTGGTGGCGCGGCGCAGCGTTGAGGGTATGATGGAGCTGAATGTGAACGTGGATGATGAGTTCATGTACCGTCAGCGTGCGGATTCGCTGATTATTGCGACACCGACCGGATCGACCGCCTATTCGCTGGCGGCGAACGGGCCGATTTTGCATCCGCAGTTGGCAGGGATTACGCTGGTGCCGGTGGCGCCTCAGTCTTTGTCCAATCGTCCGATTGTCCTGCCCCACACCAGCAAAATTCAAATTGAAATCACCTCGAACCGCGAAGCGGCAATCCACTGCGATACGCAGGTATACTCGTATGTGCGCAAGGGCGATCAACTGAACATCCAGCTCGCGCCGTACCAGTCGATTTTCTGGCATCCGCTCTCGTACAACTATTTCGCGACCTTGCGCCAAAAACTCAATTGGCAGCTCAATCCGTCGCGTCCGATGTAATCTTTTTTATTCAACATTATGCTGATTCGCCTCAGTCTGCGCCACTTTGTGATTGTGAAGTCCCTCGATCTGGACATCGAGTCGGGCTTTACCGTACTCACCGGCGAGACCGGTGCAGGCAAATCCATTTTGCTTGACGCGATTGGCCTGCTGCTGGGTGAGCGCGCCGATGCGAGCTTGGTCGCGCAAGGTGCGGATAAAACCGATATCTCGGCGGAGTTTCAGGTGTCCAACGATGTTGCCGCATGGTTGGATGAGCAGGAACTCAATGCCGACGAAGCCGAAATCGTGCTGATTCGTCGCACGATCGACACGCAGGGCAAAAGCCGCGCGTTTATCAACGGTGTGGCGGTGACGCTGACGCAACTGCGCGATCTGGGCGAACGCTTGGTGCATATTCACGGTCAGCACGCGCATCAATTGCTGCTCAAACCTACGTCACAACGCGATTTGCTCGATAATCATGCGCAACTGGGCGAGCAGCGCGCCGCCGTGCGCGAAGCCTACCAACACTGGCAAAGTGCGCAAAAGCTGCGCGAGCAGGCCGAGCAAGATATCGCGCATGTCGGCGAGCGCATCGACGCGCTGCAATGGCAATTGGATGGCTTGAACACCCTCGCGCCGCAGGCCGACGAGTGGGAAACCTTGTCCGCCGAGCACTCGCGTTTGGCGCATGCCACGACGCTGATTCAGGGCAGCTCGGCAGCGGCGCATGCCTTGATCGAAGACGATCGCGCGCTCACCGATCAAGTGCGCGAGCAGATGAACGTGGTAACCTCATTGGCGCGGCTGGACGAGCGGCTGAACGAAGTGGTTGAGCTGCTGGATTCGGCACTGATCCAGTTGCAAGAGGCCGGTCACAGCCTCAATCATTACACCCAGCGTGCCGATTTGGACGAATCGCGTTGGGACGAAATTGATCGACGCATGAGCGCGTGGCACGAACAGGCACGCAAATTGCGTATTGAGCCAGAACAGCTGCATGCGCATTGGCAGGAATTGCAAAGCCAACTGGCGCAATTGCAGCACGGCATGGATCTGGACACGCTCAAAATCGCGGAGCAAAAAGCCTACGGCGTGTTTGAACAAAACGCATTGAAACTGCGTCAAGCGCGACAAAAAGCCGCCAAACAATTGGCCAAAGCCGTGACCGCCAGCATGCAGACGCTGAATATGACCGGTGGGCAGTTTGACATTGCCATCACCGATGCGTCGCCATCGGCGCAAGGCATGGATGCGATTGAATTCCAAGTGGCGGGGCATGCGGGTGTGCCGTTGCAAGCCTTGCACAAAGTCGCGTCCGGTGGTGAGTTGGCGCGTATCAGTTTGGCGTTATCCGTCATCACCAGCGCGGCCAATCCAGTGCCGACGTTGATTTTTGATGAGGTGGATTCGGGCATCGGTGGCGCGGTCGCCGAGGTTGTCGGACGTTTGCTCGCGCAGATTGGGCAGAACCGCCAAGTGCTGTGTGTGACGCATTTACCACAGGTGGCAGCGCAGGGCACACACCACTGGCGCGTGTCCAAAACCACGAGTAACGGCGCCACGCATTCCACCATTGAGGTACTCGATGAGGCACAGCGCATCGACGAAATCGCCCGTATGCTGGGCGGTGTGACCATCACGGTCGCCACGCGCGAGCATGCGCAAGAGATGCTGGCGAACCGATTGAGGTCAACATAAATCGTTGGTTTGAGCGATTTTCACGTCTTGCGGTATCTTGCGATATAGGCCGCTCTGTTGAAAAATTCCACTTTTTATGACACTTTGTCTTACAATACAAAACTTTCAATGCGTTTTGCGGATTCGCTGTGAGTCCTTGGCGCGCTTGATTCCGCGCGGCTTGGCATGGTGTTAGTAGGATTACAACATCGTGCGTTTGACCGAATAGTCACGATTTTGGATGAAGGTTTCAGATGAATCCGCCCGTTATTCCTTCCGATTCAGAGCAAATCCCCGTGTTTCCGCAGCATCAGTTCGTGCAATGGTTGCGTGACGTAGCGCCGTATGTGCATACGTTTCACAACAAAACTTTTGTGATCGCCTTTGGTGGCGAGCTGATTGAGAGCGGTGATCTGGAGGATTTGGTATTCGATATCAGCCTGCTCAAAGCCATGGGTATGCGCATTGTGCTAATCCCAGGTGCGCGCCCGCAGATCGAAAAGCAGCTCGCGCTGCGCCAAATTCCATCGGAGTTTGTCAATGGCATTCGCGTGACCAATGCGGCCACGCTTGAAGCGGTCAAAGAAGCCTGCGGTGCATTGCGTTTGTCGGTCGAAGCGGCGTTTAGCCAAGGGCTGCCGAATACACCGATGGCCGGTTCGTCGATTCATGTGGTGTCGGGCAACTTCATCACCGCCAAACCGATTGGCGTGATTAACGGCGTGGATTATCAACACGCGGGTGTGGTACGTAAGGTCAACCGCGAAGCGATTGAAGCGCAGTTGAACGCCGATCAGGTCGTATTGATTTCGCCGCTGGGCTTTTCGCCGACCGGTGAGGTATTCAATTTATCTACGCCGGAACTGGCCTCCGCCGTTGCCAGTCAAATTCACGCGGAAAAACTCATCATCCTCTCGCACGAGGATGTTTTGGACGCGGACGGTTATCAAATTCAAACCATGGACGTGCGCGAGGCCGAAGCGCTGGAAGAAACGCTGCCGGTCGGCAGTTTCCTGCGTCAGACGCTTGCAGCACTGTGCGACGCAGTCAATGCGGGCGTGGCGCGCACGCACATCGTACCAGCCAAACTCGACGGTGGCGTACTGTTGGAATTATTCCAACACGATGGCGTGGGCTGCATGGTGACGCAAAACAGTTTGGAAAGCCTGCGCGTCGCCACCATTGACGATCTGGGTGGGATTTTGCAGCTGATCGCGCCGCTGGAGCAGGATGGTACGTTGGTGCCGCGCGGGCGTGAGAAATTAGAAGCAGAGTTGCCATTTTTCAGCGTGCTCGAGTATGACAACGTGATTTTCGGCTGTGCGGCACTATATCCGTTCAAAGAGGAATCCATGGGCGAAATGGCATGTTTTTCCGTCGATCCGACCATGCAGGGTATGGGATTTGGCGAGCGTATGCTCGAGCACATCGAGGCGCGGGCGCGTCGTGAAGGCATCAAAGAGCTATTCGTATTGACCACGCGCACGGCGCATTGGTTCCTCAAGCATGGATTTGTCCCAGGAACGGTGAATGATTTGCCCGACAATCGCCAGAAGATTTATAATTGGCAGCGTCGTTCACAAATTTTTGTGAAAAAACTAAAACCATAACAGAGGGAATACTATGACACGAATGGTGCAATGCGTCCGTTTGGGACACGAAGCAGAAGGCTTGGACTTTCCACCGGTGCCGGGTGCTTTGGGACAGAAAATTTATGACAATATCTCCAAAGAAGGTTGGCAGCAGTGGCTCAAACATCAAACCATGCTGATTAACGAGAACCGCTTGTCGATGCTCGATCCGCGTGCGCGTCAATATTTGCTCAAACAGTGCGAAGCCTTCTTTTTCGGAGAGGGTGCCGACGCGGCATCTGGCTACGTACCGCCGCAAAACTAAATATCGTGTTAATGAGTGAAATACAGTTATATCGGCTCGCCACAGTGTGAGCCGATGGTTTTTAAGCGGTAGGCAAATGATAAGTATTTGTATTTAAAGCTAATTTTCGTACGATTGTGCGAAAAATCGGGTTTTGGTTTGACATGCTGGTGCTGGGGGGTTAAAATGCCTCAGTTTATTCGTCTAAGTCTATGATTTTGGCGTATTTTTCACATAACACAGAACGATGTGAGTCGCTTCCGATGGGGGCGTTATGGCTTGCATTGGTAACGGTGGCAGCTGTTTTGCGTTGATGCGGTGCAGTTTTTTTGAAGTCCGCATCGGGGTGCAGATAGTGGTCAATGGAAGAAAATATGATTTTAAAACAATGGATGAAAGCGATTGCGGTGATCGCCACAGGTTTGAGTTTAACTTTAGGCAGCACTTCCGCAATGGCTGATGATGGCTTTGCACAAAAATTACTCGGTAAAGCCATGCAACTGATTGGTGTGAAGTATCGTTTTGGTGGCACCAACCCTGAAACGGGTCTGGACTGCAGTGGTTATGTTCAGTATGTATATAAATCCTCCGTCGGCGTGAATTTGCCGCGCACCGCTTCTGAGCAGGCGCGTGTCGGCGAGCGCGTGGCTACTGCTGAAGTCCGTCCGGGCGATATGGTGTTTTTTAACACCCGTGGTTTTAGCAACTCGCACGTGGGTATTTATGTGGGTAACGGGATGTTTATTCATTCACCGAACTCGCGTTCACACGTTCGTTTTGACAATTTAGAGTCGGGTTACTGGAAAACCAAATTCACCGGCGCACGTCGTGTGGGTGGTTCAGGTAGCTCGGATTCGGCTTTCTTTGATAACGCGCCGAAAGGCATGTAAGAAGTCAGTTTAGCCCAGAGTAGGCTGTAACTCATTGTTTTAGAATAAAAACCCGATGCTATCATCGGGTTTTTTGCTTTAATGGTGTTTGTTGGTGTGGCTGGCGGATGGTTCAGTGAGTTTAATCATCACCCAGCGCCATCAACTGCTCGGCCTGATATTCCGCGGCCAATGCGTTGAACATATCGTCCAGATCGCCCGCCATCATGGCTTCGATTTTGTACCATGTGAGGTTCAC
>CAYPYQ010000266.1:0-4204 GCA_964414735.1 uncultured Hydromonas sp. | reverse complement strand
TGGCGATTGAAGATATGTTCAATCTGTACACGCAGATGCTCGCGCCGGTGTTCGATGGCAAACCCGCTGATGTGACCGAAGAAAACCTGCAAGCGCGCATTCGCGGCGTGATTCTCATGGCGGTGTCCAATAAACACGGCTCGCTGGTGCTCAATACCGGCAATAAATCCGAATTGGCGACCGGCTACTGCACGCTGTACGGTGATATGGTCGGCGCGTATGCGGTACTCAAGGATATTTACAAAACCTTCGTGTATCGCATTTGCGATTGGCGCAATCAAACCGATACGTTTGGCTCGCGTGACATCATTCCGCAAAACATTCTGACACGTGCGCCGTCAGCCGAATTACGCGACAATCAGACGGACCAGGACAGTTTGCCGCCGTATGAAGTTTTGGATGACATTTTGCACCGCTACATTGAGCAGCGCCAACCGGTACGCACCATTGTCGCGGCAGGGCATGACGAAGCGGTGGTCAAGCGCGTGGTGCGATTGGTACGGCTCAATGAATACAAACGCAAACAAGGCGCGCTCGGACCGCGCATCACTACGCTGGCATTCGGTAAAGACTGGCGGATGCCGATTATGAATACTTTTACGGAGTAAATCGGATTCTTTTACGATCATCCTAAAACGATGATGCAGACCGGCCAAAAGGCCGGTTTTTTTACTGCTAATGGGTACTCTTTGTGCGCTATTTTGATGCAAATGCACCTGAAATAGCCCGTGGCGGGTTAATTTCGATACTTGAAAATGGTAGGAATTGTGTTAGACTTGCACCGTACAAATGCCAAAAGAGCGATTGTTCGTTTTGATTTTAAAAAGTGTTTACGGAGCCTCAGCAAGAGTGTGCTCGGTTATAGACAATAAGATATCACATTGAATTGGAGAGAACTTATGAAGCAATTGACAATGACTTGGATGGGCGCAGCCATCGTGGCTTTGAGCTTAACCGCTTGCGCACCTAAAGCAGACAAGCCTGCTGATAAAGCGGCTGCGGCCAATGGTGCAGCACCTGCGGCAGCGGCTCCTTTAACCATCAAATTCGGTTCGGATGCGACGTATGGACCGTTCGAGTTCACCAGCCCGTCCGGTGAAATCGTTGGCTTTGACATTGATATTGCTAAAGCCATGTGCGAAGAAATGAAAGCAACTTGTACGTTCCAAAACCAAGATTGGGACGGTATCATTCCTAGCCTGCTGGCGAAAAAATATGATGTGATCGCCTCATCTATGAGCATCACCGATGAACGCAAAAAATCAGTGGCGTTCACACAAAAAATCTGGAATGCACCGAATAAATTCGTAGCGAAAGCCGGTAGCACCATCCAAACCACTCCGGACGGTCTGAAAGGCAAATTATTGGGTGTACAACAAGGCACGATCCAAGACGACTATGCAACCAAATACTTCAAAGCTGCTGTGATCAAACGTTACAAAACTTTGGAAGCCGCACAAAAAGATTTGGTGAACAACCGCGTTGAATTGGTATTTGCTGATGGTGTGACTGTGACCGATGGATTCTTGAAAACCCCAGCAGGCAAAGGTTTTGCGCAAGTGGGCGCAGACGTTCCAAGCTCTGCTGATCCGGCGATCTTGGGTGACGGTACCGGCTTTGCCGTACGCAAAGAAGATACCGCTTTGTTGGCCAGCTTGAACAAAGCATTTGAAGCAATCCGTGCCAATGGTAAATACAACGAAATCGCGAAAAAATATTTCGATTTCGATATTTACGGTAAATAATTGACTGATTGATAATCACCCCGCAAACCGTCATGCACGCTTGCGGGGTTTTTTATAAATAGCTTGGTTTGATACAATCAGTATAAAGGTCAAGGGCTGAAATCTAACAATATTAAGCCCACGACCGTTTGCAATCACACGATCTAGCACGGGATGCTCTGATGGATACATCCAATATTGGCGTTATTTTTGACTATCTGCCGCGTTTACTGCAAGGCGCTTTACTGACTCTTGCAGTAGCGGTTACGTCATTCATTTTTTCTTTTATTATCGGCATGATTGGCGCTCAGATGCGCTTGTCACGTTTTGCCTTTATCCGCTGGATTGCCTCGGCGTATTCGTCCATTTTACGTGGTGTGCCGGAATTGGTTTGGATGTTACTGCTGTTTTTTGGTATTCAGATGTGGCTGAACCAATGGACCGATTATCTCGGCTGGGGTCTGCTTGAAATCGATCCGTTTACCGCTGGTGCTTTGGTGTTATCGCTGATTTACGGCGCGTATTTCACCGAAACAATTCGCGGTGCGATCATGGCGATTCCGGTCGGTCAAATGGAAGCGGGTATGGCGTATGGTATGAATGCGTGGCAAATTTTCCGTCGGATCACGTTTCCTCTGATGATGCGTTTTGCCTTGCCGGGGATTCGGAATAACTGGCTGGCATTGTCCAAGGCCACGGCTGTGGTGTCGATCATCGGTCTGGAAGATGTGGTGCGCATTGCGAATCAGGCTGGTGCAGCGGAGCATCAGTCATTGCTCTTTAATCTGTGCGCTGCTGCGGTGTTTTTATTAATCACCATCGCTTCATTGTATTTGTTTAAATATTGGGATGGAACCTATCGCAAAGGCATTGTGGAGGTGCGCTATGAATAACGAACTCCTTGAGCTGTGGGGTAAGGCCTTTGCGCAATGCTGGGAAGGTTTGCCATTGACCTTGAGTTTGACTTTTGTGTCTTTGCTCATCGGTGGTCTACTGGCTTTGCCCTTATCTGTGATTCATTCACGACGTACGACGTGGCAGGCGAAATTGGTGCGGTTGTTTACATTCTTCTTCACGGGAACACCACTACTGGTGCAGTTGTATATTTTTTATGATGGCTTTGGTGGTTTGGGCTGGGTACAAAATCTGATGACCAAAGAAGGCTTTGGTTTCCTGCGCGATGCGTATTTTTGGGTACTGTTGGGTTTGACTTTGAATACGGCGGCGTACTCGACCATTATTTTCTCCGGTGCGATCAATAATACTGAGTATGGTGAAATCGAAGCGGGGCGTGCTTATGGCCTGAGCTCGTTCCAAGTGATGCGCCATATTATTCTGCCATCGAGCTTGCGCCGCGCATTACCCGCGTATAGTAACGAAGTGATTTTGATGTTGCAGGCAACGGCGCTTGCATCCAGTTTCACTTTGTTTGAAATCACAGGGCAAGCGGTTCGCTTTAACTCCACCCATTACCAGCCGTTCGTGGCGTATATTCCGGCTGCGATCATGTATTTGGTGATGACGTACATATTGGTATTGGTGTTTAAGGCGCTGGAAAAACGTTATCTGGCGCATTTGCGTCCACGTGCGCACTAAACCCATTGGCTGAAAGAAAATTTGTATGAAAATCGAATATCATGCTTTAGATGGAACCGCTCTGGGAACCACGCGTCGGTTGACGGTGTTGCGTTTCGGCTCGGAAATGGCCGAGCAGAAAATTTATATCCAAGCCAGTTTGCATGCGGATGAGTTGCCCGGCTCTTTGACGGCATATCATCTGCGCCCGTTGCTTGAACAGTTGGAAACAGAAGGTCGTATCAAGGCGCAGATCGTGCTTGTGCCGCTGTGCAATCCGATTGGTTTGGATCAAACTCTGATGTACCGTCAATCGGGGCGGTTTGATCTGTTCACGGGGCGTAATTTCAACCGCCTGACCAACTTTCCGCTGTACGACCGTGTATTGGCTAAGCTGAAAGCCGATCCGAGCGTATTGGGCAGTGATGGGGCTGCCAATGTGGCGACGATTCGCGCGTTGATGGCGCAGGAAATCAAGGTATATCATTCACAAACTCAAGTGGACTTGTTGCAATCGACGCTGGTTGGTTTGGCCTACGATGCGGATGTGGTACTGGATTTGCATTGTGATGAAAAAGCAGTGATGCATACTTATACATTGCCGCAGTTGTGGCCAAAATTGGAGCCGCTGGCTCGCTATCTGGGCAGCGAGTGCCAGATGCTGTCGGAAAACTCTGGTTCGAATGCATTTGACGAATTTTTATCCACTATTTGGCTGCGTTTGAGCCGAGAGTTTCCGCAGGCGAATATTCCGTTGGCATGCATTAGTACAACCGTAGAACTACGCGGCGAGGGCGATTTGCAACATGAACAAGCACAAACCGATGCGCAGGCGATTGTGCAGTATCTGGCACACATCGGTGCGATCGAATTGGACGAACAGGCAATTAAACCGATGCCGGCAT
>CAYPYQ010000265.1:0-2415 GCA_964414735.1 uncultured Hydromonas sp. | reverse complement strand
CGCCAGTCGCACAAATTCGTCCACCTGATACGCCGGTACATAAACGTAATCCACGGTCACGCAGATTTGTCCGGCATTCAGACATTTGGCATACATGATGCGTTCAACCGCGGTTTTCAGATCAAAATCATTGAGGATGATTGCGGGCGATTTACCACCCAGCTCCAACGTCACAGGGCAGAGATTTTGCGCCGCGGCCGCCATCACCGCGCTGCCAGTTTGCCCTGAACCGGTGAAAATCAAATGGTCAAACGGCTGTTTGGAGAAGGCTTGTCCCACGCCCTCTTCACCCTCAAAAAAACACAGCTTATCAGCGGGAAAATACTGCGCCAGTTTGTCCTGCAACAATCGCGTGAGGTGGCGCGAGTTCTCCGACATTTTCACCATGGCGCGATTACCTGCGGCAAAAATATTGATGATCGGGCCGAGCGATAAAAACAAGGGAAAATTCCACGGCACAATCACACCCACCACGCCCAACGGCTGTGGAACCACACGATTTTTCGCACCGAAAAAGCTTTTCAAATCGACCGCACGGCGCTGTGGTTTCATCCATGATTTTAGATGTTTTTTCACATGCGCAATTTCATTGAGCGAAGGCAAAATCTCCGACAGCATGGTCTCATGCACCGAACGATTGCCAAAATCTTGGTTGATCGCCGCGCAAATCGCCTGTTGCTCCTCACGCAAAAATTTCGCCAAGCGCTCCAGATCGGCGATGCGCTCCTCGTAGCTGGGCACGGGATGCCGCAAATGTGCCGCTCGCTGTAATGCCAAAGCGTCGCGGATGGTTTGCTCCATGCGTGTGTCCATAGGTCTCCTTATTTTTTATTTGAGCAAAAAGCAGCGCTCGAAATTATCCGAGGTGATTCGGCCGATTTCCTGCAAACTGGTTTTTTTGATATCCGCAATTGCCTGCGCCACATGGCGCACATAGGCTGGCTCATTTTGTTTGCCACGATACGGCATCGGCGCGAGATATGGCGAATCCGTTTCGATCAGCAGTCGATCCAGCGGCACAAACTGTGCCGTTTCATGTACCACTTTTGCATTTTTAAAACTGACGATGCCCGAAAACGAAATGTAAAATCCGAGATCCAGCGCTGCGCGCGCCATCGCCACATCCTCGGTAAAGCAGTGCATCACGCCACCGATCTCATCCGCTTTTTCCTCACGCATAATGGCAATCGTGTCCTCCTGCGCATTGCGTGTGTGGATGATTAACGGCTTGCGCATGTGTTTGGCCGCCGCAATATGCGTGCGAAAACGCGCGCGTTGCCAGTCCAGCACATTGCCCTCATTTTTCGTCCAGTAGTAATCCAAACCCGTTTCACCGGTGGCAATCACTTTCGGATGCGTGAGCATAGCGACCAGCTCGTCATACGTCGGCTCATGCACATCGGCATAGTCCGGGTGCGTGCCGACCGAGCCATAGATATGCGGATGCGCCTCGATGATCGCACGAATCCGCTCCCAATCCTTGATATCAACGCTGATCGCCAAGGCACGATCGACCTCGTTCACGCGCATATGGTCCAACAACTGCGGCAAATTCTCGTACAAATCTGGGAAATCAATATGACAATGGCTATCTACAAACACAGTAATTCACTCATTCTTTTTAAATCAATTTAGGTAAATACAGTTCAATTATACAAGCAATTCCCTCAGCCGCCCGCCCCAAAAAACCTCCTTGACAAGGAAAGACAAAGCTTTCATGATAGCGCCACATGAAAATGAAAACGTTTACACAGGATTTATATTTCATGCGGTTATCGTGACCTTCTCTAATCAGCCGTAGAAAAGTTTCATCACCCCGAACCATAAAAACAAGGAGACCCACTTATGCTGGCACTTTTCGGACTATTGATTGTCGTGGGGTTTATGACCCTAATCATGACAAAAAAGGCAACACCGTTCACCTCACTGATTTTAGTTCCTCTATTTTTTGGGCTCATCAGTGGATTCATGCACCGCTGGGGCTATACGGCTCTGGATATTCCCAAATTCGCTATAGCCGGTATGATCAGCAATGCCGACCTGAAGATCACAGGTGTTGCGGGTACGGCCATCATGCTGCTGTTTGCCATATTGTATTTCGGTCTGATGCTCACTGCGGGTTTATTCTCCCCTGTCGTGAATTTCATCCTAAAAATCATCAAAGGCGATCCACTCAAAGTATTGGTCGGCACGGCAATTTTGGCACTGGCCGTATCGGTCGATGGCGACGGCTCCACCACCACATTGGTCGTATGCTCGGCCATGATTCCGGTTTATCGCAAGCTGCGTATGAAAATGATGGATCTGGCCGTCATTTTGATTTTGTCCAACTCGATCATGAATCTGTTACCGTGGGGCGGACCGACCGCACGTATCATCGCGGCGCTTAAAGTCGATGAAGGCCAATTGTTGCGT
>CAYPYQ010000264.1:0-1383 GCA_964414735.1 uncultured Hydromonas sp. | reverse complement strand
CATCGGCGATTCGCTCGCCAGCGCCTCTACACCGCTGTCTAAAGTATCCAATGCATCCATATCACTCGCCTCTGTATTCATCTCATTTTTTACGGTTGCTTCACTTGCTGTACTCATTTTTCTGCCTGCTATTTTTATTAAAGAAATACGGAAAAAGTAAAGCCCTACTTTTTCCGTGCTTAGGATTAGAAATTTTGTCAGGGAAACCCTGACAAAATTTGAACAAAATCACAATGTTAAAATTGCAGATGTTGTCAAGTGTGTTTGCCTAATCCTTAAGCTGAAAAACATACTTATCCCGCGTTTTCTTAAGGTTAAAAATGGTTTGTTTATATCTGAACGACGCCATCAAACACCAGCACCGCCGGCCCCGTCATCAGTACCGGCGCATCACCGCCCTGCCATGCGATGGTCAGCTCGCCACCACGTGCCGTTACATGCACTGGCGAATCCAAAGCACCACGGCGTATCCCCGCAACCACCGCCGCGCAAATACCTGTGCCGCACGCCAACGTTTCGCCCGCGCCGCGCTCAAATACGCGAATATGCACATCATGACGGTCATTCACCTGCATGAAACCGACATTGACCTTGTTCGGGAAAATCGGATGCGTTTCTAAAAACGCACCTTCCGACAGAACGCGCGCGGTATCAACGTGATCGACCACTTGCACCGCATGTGGATTCCCCATCGAAACCAGAGACAACCAATGCGTCTGCCCCGCAAAAGCCACGCCGTACAACGTATCCTCGCCCATCGTCTGCGTCGGCAAACCCTCTACCCGCGCGGGCAAATCCGCAGGCTGCACACGCGGCGCACCCATATCCACGGTGACGGTATCATCGTCATTCAGTTTCAATCGCATTACTTGGCCGGTACACAGATGCACGCTAACTTCGCGTTGATCGGTCAAACCTTTGGCAACCACAAACTTCACAAAGCAACGCGCGCCGTTACCGCAGTTCTCCACCAACGAACCATCCTGATTATAAATCGTATATTTAAAGTCCACGCCCGCGAGATCGGATTTTTCCACCAGCAAAATCTGATCCGCACCAATGCCGAAATGACGATCGGCCAGATCCCGCCACATCATCGGCGTGATCCCCGACAAATCCTGAGAAATACCATCGGCGACAATGAAATCATTGCCCGCGCCATGCATTTTGCTAAATTTCAATTCCATAATGTTCTAACTTAAGGGAACTTTACTAACTAAAGGGGACGCGGAATAAGTAGTTTTTTACTTTTTCCGTATTACATCAATACACACCCGCCGCGCCTTCGGGACGGGTTTTAAAGCGTTTGTGCATCCACAGATATTGCGCCGGATCCTCGACGATGCGCGCCTCAATGAACGCATTCATAAAGCGCACGGCCTG
>CAYPYQ010000263.1:0-1616 GCA_964414735.1 uncultured Hydromonas sp. | reverse complement strand
GATTAGCGGACCGATGGCGGATGGTCAGGCATGGCCGGTGGCGATTGCAAAACCGTTTGATGAATCGCAGCCGGATGAGGATTTGGCGCTGATTGCTGTGCCGCGGGGCGGTGTGGCCACCTCTGGGCGTGATTACCGTCGTTGGTTGCGTAACGGTCAGATGCAGCACCACATCATCGATCCGCGCACCGTGCAGGCAGCGCAAACGGATGTCGTGAGCGTGTCGGTGTGGGCATCAAATGCTTGGCAGGCCGAGATGTGGGCAAAGCGATTATTGATCGTGGGTAGTGAGCAGGCGCGGGTGCAGATGGCGAATACCGATGCGATCGGTGTATGTCTGGTTTTGGAAACTGGTGAGGTCGTGATGAATCAAACATTTGATCGTTGTTTGCTCGCCCCGCTCAATGTTTAGAAAACATTAGAAAGGAAATGATTTTGGGAACTCAAAGTATGCATTTAAGCCACTCGAACAAAGTACCGTCGTCTGAAGGGACTTTTTCATGGGGTGGTTGGCTGGCCTTATTTTTGTCTATAGGCGTCGGGGTTTTTGCGGCGTGGTGGGCGGTACCGCAGTTTGCGACGCTCCTGGCGCAGAGTTTGATCGGTCAGGAGGCCAAAGGTTTTTGGTTCTTGTCCCGTGCCTCGGGTGTGACTGGCTATGTGTTACTGTGGGCTTCGGTGGTACTCGGTTTGCTGATGTCCACGCGCTTGAGCCGTCGTTCGATGCTGTCCGCCTGGGCGCCGGCGCTGATGGCGGTGCATGAGTTTGTGAGCTGGGTAGCGTGGGGCTTTGTGGTGTTTCATGCCATGATTTTGCTGGGTGATACCTATGTGCAGACAGGATGGTTTAATCTATTGGTACCGTTTGCTTTCGATGGTGGGCGCTCGGTGTGGGTCGGCTTGGGACAGATGGGGTTTTATCTGATGAGCGTGGTACTGGTCAGTTACTATGTGCGTCAGCGAATCGGCTTTCAAACCTGGCGCTGGCTGCATTTTGCGACGTTTGTCCTGTATGCGCTGGTGACGGTACATGGGCTGCTGGCGGGGAGTGATGTCGATGTGCTGTGGCCTATGTATGCGCTGAGTAATGCGGTGGTATTGCTGTTGACAGGCTACCGATTGGTTCAGATGCGGCAGTGATCGGATGTGTGATGGATGAATAAAAACGGTCGGTTTTTTACCGACCGTTTTTCATGGTTTATGGCAGCGTCGCTGCGCCATGTGATTTGCGAATGATTTGCGAATGATTTGCGTGGCTTGCATCAGATTGGACAGAGCGGGTAAGGTTTCAGACCATGAGCGGGTTTTCAGGCCGCAATCGGGGTTAACCCAAAGTTGTTGCACGGGAATGACTTGCGTGGCTTTTTGCAAGAGTTCAACCATGTCATCCGTCGATGGAATGCGCGGGCTGTGGATGTCGTATACGCCCGGGCCGATTTGGTTCGGGTAGGCGAAGGTGCCAAAATCATCCAGCAGCTCCATGTGCGAGCGTGAAGTTTCGATGGAAATCACGTCCGCGTCCATCTTGGCAATGTCGGGCAAAATGTCGCCGAACTCGGAGTAGCACATGTGCGTGTGAATCTGCGTGCTGTTGTGCACACCGTTACAGCTGATGC
>CAYPYQ010000262.1:0-4605 GCA_964414735.1 uncultured Hydromonas sp. | reverse complement strand
AGCGGCGTTGATTGCCGGTGTCATGCTCGGATCATTCGCCGCTGCGGTGATTACGGTGAATAATACGCGCGACATTCACACCGATGCAAAAGCACACAAACGCACGCTCGCCGTGCGCTTGGGGCGACGGGCGATGAATGCAGTGTATGCGTTTGAACTGATGTTGCCTTTTACATTGCTGCCGTGGCTCGCGCTGCAAACGCATACCGGGGTATGGATGGCGTTGCCTGCGTTGGCGGGAGTATTCGCCGTGACGCTGTATCGACGCTTTTGTGCATCGGAGGGTATGGCGTTTAATGCGCTACTGGCTGCAACGGCCAAGCTGCAATTGATTTTTGCGGTATTGTTGGTGGGGGCGTTGGTGCTTCGGTAGAAAAATACTTAACTGCCCGAAGCATGCTCCAATGTCTCAATAAATAATCCCGCCACATCAAATCCGGTTTGATTGAAAATCTCTTGGAATCCCGTCGGGCTGGTGACGTTGATTTCGGTCAGGCATGAGCCAATCACGTCTATTCCTGCGAGTAGAATGCCGCGCGACCAGAGAATGGGTGCGAGGGTGTTGGCAATGCGCCAGTCGGAATCAGACATGGCTTGCGCGACGGCTTTGCCACCTGCGGCCATATTGCCGCGCACTTCGCCATTTTGCGGGATGCGGGCGAGGGCGTAGGGCACGACTTGGCCGCCGATGATGAGGATGCGTTTGTCACCCTGCGCGATTTCGGGCAGGAATTTTTGCGCCATGATCGGGCGCGCGCCGTTTTCACTGAGCACTTCGACCACCGAGCCGAGGTTCATGCCATTTTCAGTCACGCGAAATACGCCCGCGCCACCCATACCGTCCAGAGGCTTGAGAATGATGTCGCGGTGCTCGGTGTGAAATTGGGTAAAGCTGGCTTTGTCGCTGGCGATCAGGGTCGGGGCGGTGAGTTCGGGGAACTCTAAAATCGAGACTTTTTCAGAGTGGTTGCGAATGGCGGTCGGCGAGTTGAATACCTTTACGCCTTGACGCACTGCGGCATCCAGCAGCCAGGTGTCGGTGACGTAGTTGACATCGAACGGCGGGTCTTTGCGCATGATGACGGCGTCGTATTCGGCCAGCGCTTGCTCGCTTTGCGCCATGACGTTGTACCAGTGTTCTTGCGATGCAGGGTCAATCAGCTCGATGCGTTGCGCGCGTGCGCGTATCTGGCCATCCGAGCGCAAATCATTCGCCAAACACGCCCAAATCCGATGACCACGCGCTTGCGCGCTGCGCATCATGGCGTAGGTGGTTTCTTTGTGGATTTTAAATTTGTTGAGCGGGTCGGCGATGAATAGAATGTCCATGGCGATTCGATATAAGTGTCCTAAATCAAATGGATTCCCGCTTTCGCGGGAATGACGGCGTTCTATTAAACTTCTTCGCGTTCTGGATCGGTGCGCTCCAGTTCCAACGACGCGGCGAGCATGGCCAGACGACCCACTACGCCAGCTTGGTAAAAGCGGTTGTACAGCGTGTTGCTATCATCCGGATTGTGTTCGGATTCGCGGATGAAGGACAGTGGCTCAAAACGCATGCCGGAAGAGTTGAGGTTTTCATCGTGGCCCTTTTCGGAATTGACGCGGTAGAAACCACCGACGACGTAGCGGTCGATCATGTAGACCACCGGCTCGGCGGTGTGATCGTCCCAGCGTTCCACGGTTGGTACGCCTTCTTGGATCAGTACGTCCTGTACGGTCAGACCTTCTTTGATGACCGCCATTTTGTTGCGCTGTTTGCGGTTCAGGTCGCGGATGTCGTCCGGACTGCGCACGGTCATGATGCCCATGCCGTACGTGCCGGCGTCGGCTTTGACGATGACGAAGGGTTCGTCTTTGATGCCATATTCTTTGTATTTTTTCGCGATTTTTTTCAATGTGGCTTCAACGGCGGTGGCGAGTTCGTCTTCGCCCACTCGTTCGTGAAAGTCGATGCCTTGTAAATTGGTGTGATAGGCATTGAGCAGCCACGGGTCAATGCCGAGGAATTTGCCGAATTTTTTTGCGACTTCATCGTAGGCTTTGAAATGTGTGGATTTACGGCGCACGGTCCAGCCGGCGTGTAGCGGCGGCAGCAGGTGCTGCTCGCGGATGTTTTCAAGGATCAGCGGCTGACCGCTGGATAGGTCGTTGTTCAGCAAAATCGTGCACGGGTCAAACGAGCCGTTGCCGACGGTGATGCGGCGGCCATTGCGCTCCAAGGGTTCGAGCGTGATGGTGTCGCCGTTCGGCAGTTCCAGCGTGGTTGGCTCGGTGATCTCCGGTGAGAGCGAGCCGAGGCGCACGTTCAGGCCGGTCAGGCGCATGATTTTTGAGAGCTGGGCGACGTTTTGCAGGTAGAATTGGTTGCGCGTGTGTTTCTCAGGAATGATGAGCAGGTTTTTGGCGTCGGGACAGTATTTTTCAATCGCAGCCATTGCTGCCTGCGTGGCAAGCGGAAACATTTCTTCGGCCAGGTTGTTAAACCCGCCCGGGAACAGGTTGGTGTCCACCGGTGCGGCTTTAAAGCCAGCGTTGCGCACGTCAACCGAGCTGTAAAACGGCGGCGTGTGCTCCTGCCACTCCAGACGGAACCAACGCTCAATCATCGGGGTGGAGTCGATGAGTTTTTGTTCGAGTTCGGGCAGCGGGCCGTTCAGTGCGGTGCGAAGGTGGGGAACCATGATGAGTCCTTTTTTGATCTTTATGTACAGAATGGGTACATGGGGGCGCCGCGATGAAAATCAAGCGTTTGGCGCGTCGCCTATGGTATTGTTGGTTGAATCTGCGTCAGTGGATGGCGTCTCAGGGCGCGCCGCCATAATCCAACTGCCGATGATTTCACCCGCCTGCTCCAAACCGACGCGGTTGGTCGAGGAAAACAGTTGTACTGTTCCCCAGTCGCCCGCCAAATCTTGCAACTGTTTACGCACGGCGAATAAGGTTCTGTTCGCATCGTTGCGCGTCAGTTTGTCGCATTTGGTCAGCAACACATGAATCGGTCGAGCCAGCGGCACGAACCATTGTACCATTTGCACGTCCAACTCCGTCAGGCCGCGGCGAATATCCACCATCAGCACTAAGCCTTTGAGCTGATCGCGTTCTTGCAGGTATTTGGATAGCAGACGATTCCAATGCTCCTTCACCGCCAATGGCGTCTGCGCGTAGCCATAACCGGGCAGATCGACCAAATAGCCGTAGGTTTCGCCACGTCGTCCCACGGTGAAATAGTTGATGTGCTGGGTTCGACCAGGGGTGTTGCTGGAAAACGCGAGTCGTTTTTGATTGCACAGCACATTGATGGCGCTGGATTTGCCGGCGTTGGAACGACCGGCGAACGCCACTTCAGGATATGGCGCGGCAGGCAAATCCTGATAGTGATTCACTGTGGTAAAAAACTGACTGTGGTGCAAAATGGACATGAAAAACTTTCAAACTGAGCGAATGTGATAGAAATGCTAGGCAATGTAGCCATTATCCATGTAAGAATTAAGGATATTTGTTGGTTTATTGGTTGCTCTATTGTACAATGCGAAATGAATAAAACGGCAAATTTGTACAAATCATGATGCGTGCAGGGATCGGTGTACAAAATCTCCCTGATTCTTCCTGACGATCGGATGATACGGCTGTCGTTCCAAATTTCTTTTTAGTATGGGTCTGACTATGAAACGTTCTTATGCATATTTGTTGGCGGCGGCGGGTATCGTTGCTGCGATTTCAGGTGTAGCGATTGCTCAACAGGCTACAACCGCACCAGCGGCGGCACAGCCTGCAGCGGCAGCTCCGGCGGCAGGTGCGGCAGCAGCACCTGCGGCGGCGACCGTGGCATTTTCGATTGATCAAGTGCAGAATATGCCGGTGGGCGTCGAACGTGGTAAAGCCATTGCAACGGGCTTGTGCGCGGCATGTCACAATGCCGATGGTAACAGCGTCGTACCGCTGCAACCGAAATTGGCGAGCCAACATATGGCGTATCTGGAAAAACAATTGCACGATTTTAAAGTGGCTGAAGGTGCAAAAACCGCAGCACGTGCGAATATGCTAAATGATAAAGGCGAAGCTGTGCCGTCAACCATGGGCAGCCAAGTAACCTTGCTGTCCAAAGACCCGAAACAATTTGATAACGACGTGAAAAGCTTGGCATTGTGGTTCACCACGCAAAAACTCGTTCCAGCCTCTGCATCTAACGCTGATCCGGCTTCATCCAACCTGGGTAAACGCATTTACACCGGCGGCATCGTGAGTAAAGGCGTTCCGGCGTGTGCGGGTTGCCACAGTCCAACCGGCGCTGGCATTCCAAACAAATATCCACGAGTGGGCGGTCAGTTTGCGGACTACTCGGTACAGCAGCTCAAAGCATTCCGTGAAGACGTGCGTACCAACAGCCCGCAAAATCAAATGCAAGACATCGCCAAACGTCTGACTGACTCTGAAATCAAAGCGGTTGCCGACTATATGGCAGGTGTACGCTAATCTGCATTTTCACTACACAATGCAGGCGTGTGTAGACGCTATAATGACGGGCGGTTTTTACCGCCCGTTTTACTTATATTTGCAGACGGAAATATTTTTACCCGTAGGTGAATGGAGCCAATGGCTTTA